>MFRQ01000043.1:11412-11947 GCA_001784615.1 Candidatus Melainabacteria bacterium RIFOXYA2_FULL_32_9 | reverse complement strand
ATAAAAAAAATCCTATTAGTTCAGAAAACTTAAGCGGTCTAGCCAGAGTTATAAGGGCAAATTCTATAGCAGCGCTTGAAAATGTTGTCCTGTGGCATGAAAGAGATATAAGTCACAGCTCAGTTGAAAGAATTATAATGCCTGACAGCACAATTCTTATGAATTATATGCTAAATAGGTTTAAAGATGTTGTTGAAAATCTTCAAGTTTATCCTGAAAATATGCTTGCTAATACCCAGCTTTATGGTGGTGTAATCTACTCACAAAGAGTTATGCTTGCTCTTACCAATAAAGGTTTATCAAGAGAAGACGCATATAGATTGGTACAGGAAAATGCTCATAAAGCTTGGAATGTAAAAGGCGGCAGTTTTAAAGATAATTTACTCAATGATGATAGAATCAGGCAGCATTTAAATGAAGTTGAAATAGAAGAGTGTTTTGATCCAAACTATTATTTGAGAAACATAAATACAATATACGAGAGATTGGGGGTATAAATGTCAAGAAGGCTATTAACCGGGGTATTACTTGTAGG
>MFRQ01000043.1:1856-11405 GCA_001784615.1 Candidatus Melainabacteria bacterium RIFOXYA2_FULL_32_9 | reverse complement strand
CTGGTAGTTAATTTAGCCTGTATAGCAAAAGAACTTGATAATTCAATTAAAGTTTTCCATTTAAAAAATGGTCATACTGTAGTTATCAAAGAGGTCCACGCTAATCCTATAGTTACAATTGATACCTGGATTAAAACCGGCTCAATTAATGAAAATGATAAAATAAACGGGGTTTCACATTTTCTTGAACACCTTTTATTTAAAGGCACAAAAAACTATAAAGCTGGTGAAATGGAGCAAATTCTTGAATCAAAAGGTGCAAATTTTAATGCAGCAACCAGCAAGGATTTTACTCATTATTACACTACTATAGCAAGTCAACAAGCTGATATTGCTTTAGATCTTCATGCAGATTTACTTTTAAATGCCACTATTCCTCAAGATGAGCTGGATAGAGAAAGAAATGTCGTTCAAGAAGAAATAAGAAGGGCTCTGGATAATCCAAGTCGTATATTATTCAATAATCTTAACGGAATTCTGTTTAAATCACACCCTTATAAATATGAAACTCTTGGAACCATGGAAATAATACAAAACTTACCAAGAGAAGAAATTCTTGATTATTATAATAAATGGTATACCCCTTCAAATATGACCACAGTTATAGTTGGAGATATTGATACTGATAAAACATTGATGAGTGTAAAAGAAAAATTCAAAGATAATTCTATAAGTTCTAAAACTATAAAAAGTAATTATGATAAAGAACTTTATATAACAAAAAACACCGAAAAAATCGAAAAAGGCAATTATAACGTTGGATACCTGGAAATAGGCTTTAAAGGTGTTCCTATATGGAATAGAAAAGATAATTATGCCCTTGATTTAGCAGCAGAAATCCTTGGTAGCGGCAGAAGCTCAAGATTATACCAGAATGTAAAAGAAAAAAACCTGGTTTCATCTATCTCATCAGGCCATCATTCTATGAAAGATGACAGTATTTTCTTTATAGATGCTGATTTAAAACCGGAAAATTATGTACTCACTAAAAAGGCTGTTTTAAAAGAGCTTGATAAATTAAGAAATGAAAAGGTTACCAAAGAAGAGCTGGAAAAGGCAAAAACAAGGCTTCAAAGAGAGTTTTTATATGGTAATGAATCTGTTGAAAATATAGCCAACTCTATTGGTTATTCTATGACAATTGGCGGTAAGCTGGATTATTATACTGAATATATTAATGATATTAATAAAATTACCGCAGATGATATTCAATATGCCGTAAAAAAATATCTTCCAGAATCAAGAATGGCTACATCAGCATTATTACCTAATGATATAAATATAAATTACACACAAAAACCACAAGAATCTTATAAAAATGCTTCAAAATATATCTTAGATAATAATATGACTCTAATTACAGAAAAAAATGATTCAAATGAGATAATATCACTCAGCATCTTTGTTAAAGGTGGCGACTTACTTGTAGCCCAGCCAGGACTACAGGATATATTGGCAGCAACATTAATGAAAGGGACAAAAAGTAGAAATGCCTTAGAAATATCAAAGGAGCTTGAAAATTCCGGTATTATTATTGCACCTTCTTCAGAGGCTGACTATTTTGAAATAAAACTCAAATCCACAGCTTCTGATTTCAATAAGGCTCTTGAAATTTTAGCTGATATCATCAATAATCCTGTATTCAATCCTGAATATATAGAAAAAGCTAAAATCGATACTGTTCAAGGAATTAAAGAATCGCGTGATACGCCTCTTTCTTATGCTTTCGAAAACTTCACAAAAAAAATGTATCCTAACCATCCCTATGGCTATGTTGGAGAAGTTATAGAGAAAAATATAAATAAGGTTAACAGGGAAGATTTAGTTAAATTTCATGATGAATATTTTATTCCTGAAAATATGGTTATATCTGTATCCGGAAATATAGATACTAATGATTTAATAAGTAAATTACAGACTTATTTCCCAAAACAAGAAGGAAAAAAAATTAACATTAATGAGCTAAAAACAAGTTATAAAGCAAAAGAGCAAAATCAGCTCAGCATCATAAAAAAAGATACCACCGCTGCTTCAATGGTTTTAGGATGGCCTGTTACAGGAATAACTCAGGATAAAGAATATGCCAGCTTAAAAATAATTAACGGACTTCTTGGAAATGGTCTGAGTTCAAGGCTTTTTGTAAATTTGAGAGAAAAACAGGGGCTGGCTTACGTAGTTAGCAGCGCATATCCTTCAAGGCTTGATAATAGTTTCTTTGTGTTATATATAGGTACTAAGCCTGAAAATATAAAAGCTGTAAAAGAAGGCTTTTTAAATGAAATAAAAAGAATAAAAACAGAACCAATAAGTAAAAAGGAGCTGGATGAAGTAAAACAAAAATTGATAGGACAATTTGCGTTATCACAAGAAACAAATCAAGAAAAAGCACATAATCTAGGCTGGTTTGAGGTAACCGGTAAGGGATTTAAATATAATTATGAATTTCCTGATTTAATAAATTCTATTACAGCAGAAGATATTACAAATACAGCTAATAAATATTTTAATGACCCTTATATTATCTCGATAGTAGCACCGGCAAAAAATGTAGAAGGTTTGGAAAAGGAATACAATAGTGAAAGTAAGCGTTAAGGTACCCGCTACTACGGCAAATTTAGGACCGGGATTTGATTGTTTCGGAATAGCATTATCTTTATATAATGTTATAACAGTAGAAGAAACTGTTTATCCAACAACCGGACTTCAAATAAATATTCTGGGTGAAGAGGAAGAAGGAACAACTAGCTCTTTAATTCCAACTAACGAATCTAACGTAATTTATAAAGCTATAGAACTTCTTTATAACTATACAGGACAAACTCCACCGGCATTAAGAATCAATATTCAGTCTAATATACCTATCGCAAAAGGTTTAGGGAGTAGTGCTTCTGTTATAATGGGTGGGGTTTTAGCAGCAAATCAGTTATTAGGCAATCCTGCTGATGAAGCTGCTTTACTATCAGTAGCTAACGAAGTTGAAGGCCATCCTGATAATATTACACCTGCTATGTTAGGAGGTTTTGTATTATCTTCAGCAGAGGATGACGGTAGTATTATATATAGAAAAGTCGATTGGCCTCAGGAATGGAAATTAACCGTTTGTATACCTGATTATGAACTTGCTACTCAGATTTCAAGATCAGTCCTTCCTCAGGTAGTTAACTTCTCAGATGCTGCTTTTAATGCAAAGAGATGTGCAATGTTCATAGAAGCTTTGCATTCTAAAGACGATGAATTAATGAAATATGCATTAACAGATAGATTACACCAGCCGTATCGCAGCAGACTGGTACCTGGTTATAACGAAATTAAAGAAAACTTAAAAGAAATAGATATACTCGGTACCGTCATAAGTGGTGCAGGGCCAAGTATTCTTGTAATTTCCAGAAATAATGTTGTTGAAGAAATAAAAGAAATAGTAAGTTCCACCTGGGAAGCCTCAGGGATCAATTCTACTATTAAAACAATAGATGTAGATATAAAAGGTGCCGTAATTTTATAAATAGAGAATTACAAATCATAAAAGGGTCACTCTAAGAGTGACCCTTTTATGATTTACAGAGATCATTCATTAAATCGTCAAAAGAATCATTATTATGGAGTTTATTGAACGATTGTATCGCCAAATTTTTTAAATTCGTCCTGATAAAAAATTATTAATAGATGCATATAACTTTGCCAGGACTCACCCTTCGGGTCTGGTAAAAAATTTGGCTATTTATTCTGCTAATTACTGAGTCTAAGAAATGGTTTTAAAGCTACAATTTTGCTAAAACTTACACTTTAATTAGTTTTTTATTATGAAGAGAAATAAAAAGAGAAACTTAGGTGAAAGATTATTCCAAAGAAGAGTTGGTTGATTGGGATAGAAGCATAAGTTTTAGCAAAATCTCCGCAAGAAAACATTTCAAGGCTCAGTAATTAGCTAGATGCTCGATCTTTTCAGGATTTTTATCTTACTGCATAATTCCTGTGCTTTATAAATCAGCTTCAATTGAAGTATTTCATTTTTTTCTTAAAATATCTTAATAATTTATCCAAAAAAGTAAATTTATAACTTTGTTTTGTTTTTATATAAATAAGGAAGTGTTCGATCTTTGCATTTATATTGTAAACCCGAATTGGGGAGGTAAGTATGGGAACAGCTGGAAGTATTACAAGTTTGATGGATAAATCAGTTTATTATCCTACGGCTCAGAATGGTGGTAAAAACCAATTTTCGAATTGGTTAGATAATTTGACTATTAATGCCCTGACTCAAATGAATAGTATGCCTACGATGTCTATGGGTTCTCAAGGTGCTCTGGGTAATATTAATAGTATTATGGGTATGAATTCTCTAGGAATGACATCAATGAGTGGTCAAAACGTCTATTCATACTTGGGTGATCCTAACCTTAGAGAATTAGCAGATAGCATACATTCTTCATTTTGCGCCTGGCCTTTACCAGACAAGAGCAAAAGAATAAACATGGTTTTAAATAAATTAGCACAAGAAAATCCTGCAAAATTAGCCGCATTAGAAATAGTATATGGAAAAATGTATGGTGCTCCAGACAAACTCAGACAAGATATAAGGCATCATTTATGCGGAGTACAAGGTGCTTTAGGCTTAGGAAAACCACATTGTAAGGAATTGGATTTACTTAACCAGGCAGCAAAAATTAGCCCAGCAAACGCAGCAATAGCTCTTCATGAAGCTATGAAAGGTGCCGGCACGGATGAAAAAACAGTTAAAGATATCATAAATAACAGTCCTGATAATGTCTTGAGTCAGGTTCTACATCAATATAAATACTTAACAGGTGGCAAATCATTAAAAGATGATATTAAAGGCGATTTCAATGAATACTTAGGAGGACCTCAAGAAGATATATTAACAAGAATAGATATGGCATTAGCAGGTGCAAATTCATACGGAATTTTCTAACTATTCATTACATACAATCTCTCTCTTAAATTAACTCCTCTCCACTGCAAATATCCTCTACTTTAGCCCAGTTATACAACTGGGCATATTTTTTTGTTTACAAAACAAGAGAGAGCAGATTAAAATCTGCTCTCTCTTGAAATTACAATTTTAAAAGTCTAATATTCTATGCCTTTTCGTGCCATAACACCCATATTGAAATAATGTTTGATAGGCTGCATTTCTGTTACGAGGTGAGCCATAGCTACAAGTTCAGGATGTGCACGACGTCCGGTAAGTACAATTTCAAGATTTTGAGGTTTATTTTTAAGAGTTTCTTTTATTTCTGAAATCTTAATCATGCCAAGATCTGCACAAATGTTAATTTCATCAAGAATAATCAGTTGATATTTACCGCTATTAATCGCTTCTTTTGTAAACTGCCAACCTTTTTTAGCTTCTTTGTAGTCTTCCATATTAATGTTATCAGAATAAACTACTCGATCAAGCCCAAACTGTGCCACTTCTAAATTTGGCATCAATTTTGAAGAAGAAGCAATTTCACCATAATAATTGTTAGCCTGTTCCCCTTTAGTAAATTGTATAATTAAAACTTTCCACCCATGCCCGATAGCTCTTAATGCTAGACCTAATGATGCTGTAGTTTTACCTTTTCCATCCCCAGTATAAATTTGAATATAACCGTGTTCTAGCACTTCTTTTTCACCCTCCACGTTCCTGCTTATACAGTTCTCTCTCGTATTTAGATTAACCCATTTTATATTTAGGTTATCAACTCCCCTCAATAAACTTCTGTATTTGCTGCCCCACATACTACTATAGAGTTTTTTATATAAATGAGCAAGTTTTTTAATAAAAATACAGTGTATATATGAATATATATATTAAATAAAGTTTGTTGAGTGTTTTACTATAGTAAATCAAAGAAAATTTATGTGTTTAAAATAAAGCTTATAAATTTACATTAACATTTTAAAAAAAGGGAATCAGCGTGATTTTACTCAACATGAAACTTTAATAATAAAAATTAACTTTATATTGGTTTAATTATCTTAAAAAAAGCTTGCAATTCAGGATTGGCATAAATACATTCAATCTTTTAAAAATCGCTCACGAAGCATTTCTTCAAACTATTTTGCAAATTCAGTTATGCTAATTTAAAAATAAGAAATGCATTTTATTAAAACGCTTTGTTTTTAACTTATATATAAGGAATTAAACATGATTGACATTACAAAATTGCTGTGATAATCTAATATTAGGAGTTATTGAGAAATATTCTCAATAAGCTTAAAGAAAGGAATAATAAACAAAATAATGGTAAGCTTAGTTGAAATAAAAGTTGGGCAAAGGGTTGAAATCTTGGACTTTATTGATTCTACAGTGAGTCGCTTTTTTTCCTGTTTTGGTATAGAAAAAGGTCAACAAATAACCTGTATAGCAAAACCCGGTCCTGTTATTATTCAAAGAAATCAACAAGAAATAGCCGTAGGAAGAGATCTTTCAAAACAAATTTACGTTAAGGTTATATAAAATGGATACAACACTTAAAAATCAGCAAAATCGGAATAAAAATAATTCCGATAATACAAATTTGCAAAAGATTGTATTAGTTGGCAATCCTAATGTTGGCAAATCTGTATTTTTTAATAAGTTTACCGGAACATATGTTGAAGTAAGTAATTATCCCGGAACAACTGTCGATATAGCAAAAGCCACCTTTAAGAATTGGCAAATACTAGATACTCCAGGAATTTATGGTATTGGCAGCTATAATGATGAAGAAATTGTAGCTAAAAAAATCATCTTAGAAGCAGATTTAATTATAAATATTGTTAGTGCTATGAGTTTAGAAAGAGATTTATTTTTAACTCAGCAACTAATTGATATGGGATTCCCGATTATCGTTGTTTTAAATCAGATTGATGAAGCTCAATCAAGAGGAATAGAAATAGATTATCAAGCTCTTGAAAACCTCTTTGGCGTGAAGGTTTTTCCAACAATTGCCATTAAAAATCAAGGAATTAAAGAGGTTAAAGACTATATTCAAAACACAAAAGTTGAAAAATCAAATATAGAATCAGCTTATTTGGACAAATTCCAGTTAGTAAGCTTATCTAAAGAAGAACGAATCGATAAAATTCTTGAATTTGAAGACAAAAAAGAAAATCTGGATAGTAGAGACTATATTTATTCTGAGAGAAGAAAAAGAGTAAATGAAATTATTGATAAAGTGGCATCAGAAACCACAAAAAATGTTAATATATCAACTTTTATAGGTAAGCTACTATTAAATCCAATAGTAGGTTTTGCAGTAGCTATGTTAATATTACTTGCTCTTTATAAAATAGTTGGTGGCCTAATAGCTGGTGATCTAGTAGATTTTCTTGAAAACAACATACTTTTAAAGTATTACACCCCCTGGATTACTGATTTAGTTACAAAAATAATTCCAGAAGGGCCTATAAATCAAATACTGGTTGGAGAATTTGGACTCTTAACTATGACTGTTCAGTATATTCTCGGAGTCTTATTACCCCTTATATTTGGATTTTACATATTTATGGCAATCCTGGAAGATTCCGGCTATTTACCTCGATTGGCAGTTTTAACTGACAGATTTTTATCAAAAATCGGTTTAAATGGAAGAGCTATTATTCCTATTATATTAGGCTTTGGCTGTATTACAATGGCAACAATTACTACAAGAATTCTGGGATCAAAAAGAGAAAGAACTATTGCAACAGCAATTTTAGGCCTTGCCGTCCCTTGCTCTGCACAACTTGGTGTTATAATTGGACTTATAGCCGTTGCTGGCGGCTTAAAAGGTTGGATAATATATTTATTAAGCATTTTTACCGTAATGGTTTTAGTTGGAACAGTGCTAGATAAGCTTTTACCAGGTAAATCAAGTTATTTACTTATTGATTTACCCCCAATGAGATTACCTATTCTTAAAAATGTTTTAGATAAAGCTTTATCTAAAAGCTGGCATTTTTTGAAAGAAGCAACACCGCTATTTTTCCTTGGAGCCTTCTTGATTACGATTTTAGAAATAACAGGCGGATTAAAAGTAATACAGGAATTTCTAGCACCTCTTACGGTCAGCCTATTAAATTTACCTCCTGAAGTTGCAACCGTATTTATTATGGGATTAATAAGAAGAGACTTTGGCGCAGCAGGACTGGCACAAATGGCTGGAATTGGAGGCGGTATTGCAATTTTAAATCCTGCTCAGATCTTGACTAGCCTTGTAGTGCTTACTTTATTTGTACCCTGTATAGCTGCTGTAATTGTTATGTACAAAGAAAGAGGGTTTAAAGAAGCCTCATCTATATGGTTTGGCTCGTGGATACTTGCATTTCTTATAGGGGGTATATTATCAAGGATTTTAGGGTTGGTGATGTAGATGGACAAAGAATTAAATTGTACAAAAAAAGAATTTTTAACGTGTCCAACTTGTAATATGAATGTAGACAAAAAATATTTGGGAGAAAGATGCCCCAGATGTAATTCTGTTATCCTTCCAAATAGCTGTAAAGACTGTAAAAACATCTGTAAATAAATAATGTAGCATATCATTACGAGGAGCAAAGCGACGTAGTAATCTTTTCAATGTTCGCCGGATAGATTGCCACGCCTGCGTTGCAGGCTCGCAATGACAGTTTTGACGATTTTTTTAAATTTTATAAATACCGAAAACTGCAAATATTAGAAATTTATTATCAATCATTAGATATTATTCTAATCAAGTACCTAAATAAATTATATGAATAATCACTATAATTTAAGGTAAATATGTTTATGAAGTTACCTTACCTGTATGAAGCTAACAGGTATAGTGATCCAAAAAATAGCTAAGAGAGAAGTCATAATATAAAACAGCTTACGGATGCCGAAGCGTGAATAATATCTTGTAGGGCTTCTGTTTGAGCCTGCCCTGCAGGCGAGTTAAGCCCGACTGGGATTTTATCCAATAATCGAGCTTCGAGCAGCCGTCATATCAGCAGGGTTTTTCCTTCTTTTTGGTACTTTTTCTTCCTTTTTGTTTGCAGTAAAAAGGAAGAAAAAGTACATTTTGACAATAATACAACTTTATTATTCTGCTTATTTATTTTTTTATAAATCCGTTTTGACACAGAAATAGCAGTCTTTTAGATTTGGATTATAGAATGGATCACTGTTACTTAGAAAATCTTGCCATTTTTCTTTTAAATAATTCTTTTCACGTCCCATTTGTTCATTAAATTTATTAACTCTTGAAACAGATTCATGATGGTACAAAACACTATGAGGAGTATAAACATTATAATAACCTGATTTTAAGAGATTTAAACACAATTCTATATCATTATTTACTACAGCTAATTCCTCATTGAATTTACCAATTTTATAGAATTTATCTTTAGATATCATTATGCAAGCACCTGTAATACAGGAATATTCTCTTATAATATCATTAACGCTTTTATAACCAGGACAATCCTTATTCATAGATTTATTAACGTGAGAAAACTCATCATTAGATCTAACAATACCAACGTGCTGAATGGTGTCATCCGGGTATAAAAGCTTTGCCCCAACAGCTCCAATATATGGAAGCTGGGCTATACCAAGCA
>MFRQ01000043.1:0-1830 GCA_001784615.1 Candidatus Melainabacteria bacterium RIFOXYA2_FULL_32_9 | reverse complement strand
ACGGTCATATCATTATTTAAGAAAATTAAATATTCACCTTCTGCAACATCAGAAGCCATATTATTTAATTTTGAAAAATTAAAATCTATATCAACATCTAAAACTCTATATTTTGTAGTTTTTAAATAATTCAGAGTATCTGGTTCAATGCTTCTATTATTTACTAAAATAATTTCGTAATTTTTATAAGTTGTTTTCTCTTCTATGCTTTTTATACACTCTTTTAAGAAGTTAACTTTATCTTTAAATGGAATAATTATAGATACTTTAGGCAATGTTTCAGGATAAAACTTAACTAAATTAAAGTTATTTAGTTTATAATCCACAATATCTGCGTTGTATTGCCGTTCTTGTATTTCATCCAGAACGATATTTTTCATTGAAGAATTTTCTTGCTTCTGAGAATTTTCCAAATGCCTGTGATATAAGACATCAGGTATTCTTAGCAAATTTATCTTCTCTCTCGTTAATTTTAAAACAAGCTTATAAAGATACTCCTGATCAATTTTTTCGGTATTTTTAAGTTCTTGAATTAAATTATTATTTATTTTTAGACATAACAAACTATTCATATAATTGTGACTAAGTAATAGTAAGGGGGAGTATTCAGGTTTAAAATACGGATTAATTCTTTCACAATTATAAATATCTTCATCGCTATATATAAGTTCTAAATCTTTATTTTGCTGAATGGTTTCGGCCAAACAAGATAAAGCATATTCAGGAATCAAATCCCCTTGCTCTACAAAGCAAACATGGGAATAATTATCTATTTTCTCTATATAACCCTGGAAAACATCATAATTCTTGTAAGTTTGGCCTTCCAGATGTTCAATTAATCGGTTATATTTATCTTCCTGAAAATCTCCTCCGTAAAAATAAACTATAGCAAACTTTATTTCAGGATTTTCTGTTAATTTATAAATTCTCTTCTTAGAGCTATTTTTTATCCAGTTTAAATAACCATAATAATTTGCTTTTTCAAAGTTTTCTTTAGACTCTTTATCATGAAAACCTATCATCAAATAAGAAACCCCAAGCAAATGATACATATCAGCATTATCAGGCTTTAATTTAATAGCTTTTTCTAAGCTATTAATAGTTTCTTGCCAATTATTTTCTTTTAAATAAGCTATTCCCAGATTGTAATAAAAATCAAAAGCATTGGGATCTAATTCTATTGCTTTTTTAAAGGCAATTATGGCTTCTTGTGTTTTCTTTATTTTTAAGAACGATATTCCTAAGTTAAAATAGGCATCAACATCATCTGGATATACTTGAATAAACATTTGAAAACAAGTTGCAGCCTCTTCAAAATTATTTGCTTTAAATAACGCCTCTCCTAAACAATAATAAGCTTCAATTTTTTGCGGATTGAGAGTTAAAGTATTTCGCAGGTAATGAATAGACTCATTTAATAAGTTTAATTCAAGAAATATTTGGCCTAAATCAAAACAATACTGATCTGTAGGATTGATTTCAATAGCTTTGTTAATATTATAAATAGCCTGATTATAATCTTTAACCTGATAAAAAATAATTCCAAGCCAATATAATGCATTTGGATCGTTCGGATTTTGTCCCAATATTTGCTCAAGGATGACTTTTGCTTGCTGTAAATCCCCATTTTGTAGATATTGTAAAGCCGTCTCAATTTGCATATTACTATCTATTTAGACCCCACAAAATAATTTAACTATACTTATTATACTTCCAATTTTATTTCAACTTGTAATAAAGGATAAAACTTAGAAGCTGTTTTGTTAAAAACATTTTTTGAGGGAAATCCTTATCATAGCTATCCTTACAATATTTTCTGCTGTTAAAGTT
>MFRQ01000042.1:16129-18789 GCA_001784615.1 Candidatus Melainabacteria bacterium RIFOXYA2_FULL_32_9 | reverse complement strand
TATTCTCAAGTGGAAAACTAAAGCTTTTTTCTAGATAAATAGTATTTCCCATCTCACTTATATTTAAATCAACAAAATCCTGTAATTGCTTTATTCCAAGATTCTTTAATTCAAGGTTTTTAGTTACATCTTTACTCACATTCGTCCATTGTTTTTCGTATAAAATTACCTGTGCATCCTTATCTATAGGCTTTCCTGCTGTAATAGCCTCAGAAAAATCTTTTAATGATCTATGAATATTACTTCCATATCTGGCCATAACATGTGGATAGTATGGCCTTTTTTCAACATACCTGTAGTAATATCTTTTAGGACAAGCTAAATAAAAGGATAATTTCGTATAACTCATTCTTAACTTTTTAGACATAACAAAATAATTCCGGATTAAACTTAAAATAAAGGCAGCTCAAAAATTTTAACAGTACTCTTCAACAATATAAATCATTTCAATTGCAAAAAATATTTTCTTTATATTTCTTAACAATCATATAAAGAAAATATATAGATAAATAAAAATGAAAAATTTTAATTGTATAATTATCTTAATTAAGAATAAAGTGTATTTTTTACCTTTATTAGAGACTGGAAAAAAGTTGGATTAAGAGACTGGAAGATAAATTAAACTGGAGTTATGAAGTATGCAAGCGGTATTAACGAATCCTATAAAACTAATTAAAAGCTGTGCGGACAAAAGTAAAAAATTCCCTAAAGATGTTATTCCTTATCTTTTAAAAGCATCTGAAAATGCTGATAATAAAACCAGAAACGATATAGAAAACCATATAGTCAAAATAGGTGAATCAGCAATACCAACTCTTATAAATGCATTAGGAAACTCAAAAGGTACTACCAGAGCTTTAATTGCAATGACTTTAATAAGACTCGGCAGTGCAAGTATTGAACCTTTACAAGCAGCTTATAAAAATAATCTGGAAAATCAATGGATAGTTAATTACATAGTTAGCGAAATTCAAGGAACTCAAAGACCATTAAGCAACGTAGTTAACCTTAAAAAAGTTTTAGTTGGATAAAATACCGCATATAAAGAAAAATATAACATTGGGAGACTCTAACAGGTCTCTCAATTTATTAGTAAATGTTTCATTTTACAATTAAATACAATTAACAATTTTATGCTAGTATAGTATCGGCTATATTATGGGAGAGAGGAAACGTAATGGCTAATTTAATCACAATTTTTAGAGCAATCCTTGCATTAATTATAGTTGGTTTGCTGTTCATAAAGACAACGCCTGTTTATTGGACTTGCTTCGCACTGACAATAGTCGTTATTTGGATGGATGGATTAGATGGATATGTAGCCAGAAAATTTAATGAAACATCAAAATTTGGCGCAGTTTTAGATATTATCGGCGATAGAATTGTAGAAAATGTTTACTGGATTTCATTCCTGGCTTTAGGATGGTTACCTTTATGGGTTCCTTTAATAGTAGTGACTCGTGGACTCATTACAGACGGTTTAAGAAGTGTAGCTATGGAGCAGGGATATACTGCTTTTGGGTCAAGTACAATGATGAAAAGTGAAATCGGTAAATTTCTTGTAACTTCCAATTTCAGCAGAGGCTCATATGCTGTATTTAAAGCATTAGCATTTGCACTCCTGATAGCGGCTCACGTACCACAAATTTATCCTTATCAAAACATTGTAAATTATATTGCTTATTTCAGTGCTTATGCAGCAGTATTTTTCTGTGTTGTAAGAGGTTTACCCGTTATAATTGAAAGTAAGAGATTTTTCCCTTCTAAATAATATGCATAAAGAATCATTTAGAATAGTTTTAATAGAACCTGAAATACCTCAAAATACAGGCAACATTGCTAGATTATGTGCCTGTACTGGTTGTGAATTATATTTAGTTGGAAAACTAGGGTTTCTTATTACAGACAAACATTTAAAAAGAGCCGGTCTTGATTATTGGGATGAGGTAAAAATCGAGCAATATAATAATTTAGAAGAATTAAAAGAAAAATTTCCTGACAACAATTTCTATTATTTAACTACTAAAGCTGAGAAACTATATACAGAGATGCAATTTAAACCAGGAGATTTTCTGGTTTTTGGAAGTGAGACAAAGGGTTTGCCTAAAGAATTAATAGAAGAAAATATAAATAATAGCCTTAAAATTCCTATGAAAATAGAGCGTCGAAGCTTAAATCTCTCAAATTGTGCCTCTATAGTATTATACGAAGCAATAAGACAAACAAATTATTTTGATAATAACTAAATTCCTACAAAATAACTTAGTGTTATTATGCAATTTTTCTATCAAATAACTCTTCTTATGTAAATAATATACTATTTACTTAGAAAGAAAAATGCGTATAAATTATATAAAGTTATTTGAGAAAAATGTTTTAAGGGGAAGGGTTATGAATACAGATTTAAATACAAAAAAATTCTATGAATCAAAAAAGCAATCAAAATTCTTTTCCGCTGATAAAAACTTGCAAAAGCCTGAAATCGCAATTCTTGAAAAATATATAAATAAAATCAAAGATCAAAATATTCTCGATATTGGTTGTGGAGGGGGGCGAACTACCGAACACCTGCGAAAATTTTCAGCAAATTACACAGGTATAAACTATTCAACAGAAATGATTAGTTGCTGCAAAATGCAGTATCCCAGTTTAACTTTTAT
>MFRQ01000042.1:12110-16111 GCA_001784615.1 Candidatus Melainabacteria bacterium RIFOXYA2_FULL_32_9 | reverse complement strand
TTTATCAATTTTTGAGAACAATTCATTTGATTTCATTTTTTTTTCATTTAACGGAATTGACAGTATTAACCATGAAGGAAGGACAAAAGCTCTAAATGAAATATATAGAGTACTAAAGCCTGATGGTTTATTTGTATTTTCTGCACATAATCTACATTACAAGAATATTCCATATATTCCTAGAATATTTACATCATTAAATCCTGTTGTGATAGCTAAAAATGTTATCAAAAGAGTAATTTATATAAAAAATAGTAAAAAAGAAGTCCATACTCAAGAATATTCAATTATTAACTGTCCGTCAAATGCCTATTTAGGCTATACGTACTACATTAATAAGGGAAATCAGGTTAAACAACTTGAAAAAAATGGATTCAAGGTTCTTGATATAGTAGATCGTAACGGTAAATTTGTAGATTCCAAGAAATACGACAGTGATAATTTATGGTTTTATTACGTTTGTCAAAAATAATGATCCATCTCGAAATTAATATAATAAGGACGCAATAAAAAATACTTACGCATTTTTTATTGCTCGATTATTTGCTGGTTATAAGAAGTGCCAAAGGCACATATATAAGGTTGAAATAGTTAAGGACTTTAATAGTGTGACTGAGTCACCTACAAAAATACTTATGGATTTTTCATCAAAATCCATAAGTATTTTTTACGCTGTCCTTAAAACTAAAATCATCCACTTATTCCCATTTTAGTAACATATATTATATGTTTTTACATAACATTTCTTATCAGACTCTTTCGATAAGAAATAAATTATCGGTATTTATAAAATCATCCAAACTGTCATTACGAGGTGGCTATGCCACAGTCACATTGGCACCTTTCTTTAATAAGGAGGTAACAAAAAATACTTACGCATAAAGTGATATTGTCATTGCGAGGAGGGCTGAAAGCCCGACGTGGCAATCCAAATTATAGCATTATTTAATGGATTGCTTCGCTTCGCTCGCAATGACAGATTTGCGTTTTAAAATACGCAATAATTTTTTGTTTGTTCCTTACACAGAATCATTGATGATGGGTTTGTGGCACCGTGGCAATCTTTCCGATGTTCACTAGATAGATTACCACTCCTGCGTTGCAGGCTCGCAATGACATACTTTTTGTTTTTATTAATATACCTAATACCATTAAGACAGACTTTAATTTTCATTTACCTTATTATTAGCGCATTTTAACATTTTCTAGGCAAGCACCATAAATTATTTATTTTAAGAATTATCTGATTATGAGAATGACTTATCTTACATTTTGATTTAGTATAACCAAGTAATCATAAATACTAATTTGAGGGTAAAAATATGATAAAAGTTTTAACAGGCACTCAAATGAGAAACATAGACAAGAAAGCAATTGAAGAACTAAATATTCCCAGTCTAATATTAATGGAAAATGCTGGTAGAGCTGTATTTGAGCAAGTAATAGAAATCCTTAACGAAATAAAAGATGAGCACATAAGCGTCCTTGTTATATGCGGAAAAGGTAATAATGGTGGTGATGGTTTCGCAGCAGCAAGACATTTAATCCTGGAAGAAATTCCAGTAT
Source organism: Candidatus Melainabacteria bacterium RIFOXYA2_FULL_32_9 (assembly GCA_001784615.1). Classification (NCBI taxonomy): domain Bacteria; kingdom Bacillati; phylum Candidatus Melainabacteria; species Candidatus Melainabacteria bacterium RIFOXYA2_FULL_32_9. Next base: position 14,545 of record MFRQ01000042.1, on the reverse strand, counting down.
ATGTATTATCTCTATATCATGAAGAAGAATTATCGGGAGACGCACTTGCTAACCATAGTGCATTAAAGAATTTTACAGATATTTTCTATTATGATGAAATTGACGCAGAAACATTTCAGGATATGCTCTCAATTTCGACAGTCATAATTGATGCAATATTTGGTACCGGATTAAATACAGAAATTACAGGCCATTTATATCAGGTAATTAACACAATAAATGAATTTGCCGAAGGATATGTCGTGTCTGTTGATATACCTTCAGGAATCGATTCAAATACAGGAAAAATTTTAGGGAATGCAGTTGTTGCAGATTATACTGTAAGTCTATTTACACCAAAACTTGGGACAATATTATATCCTGGAGCTGAACATTCAGGAGAAATCATAATAAACGATATAGGAATACCTCCTACATTATTGCAAGAACCTGATTATAATATTAATTTAATTACCGGTCACTACGTTTGTGCCAATCTTCCATTGAGACCAAATGAAAGCCATAAGGGCATGTTTGGTAGTGTATTTAATATAGCAGGCAGCTTTGGTATGACAGGAGCTGCTTTCTTAAGTGCTTATTCTTCATTAAAAGTAGGTGCCGGATACTCAATACTTGCTACTCCAGAAAGCCTTGTGCCAATATTCTCAGCTATGGCACCAGAATTAGTTTATGCACCATTAAAAGAAACTGCTAACAAAGCTATCTCAAAAGAATCAGTTAATACAGCCTTAGATATGAGTGAAAAAAGCAATATTTTCCTCATAGGCCCAGGAATTGGAACAGATCCTTCCACTGTTGAATTTATATCAGAATTCACACAAAAAATCACAGATAGAGGCTTAAGTGCAATATTCGATGCAGATGCTCTTAATTGTTTGGCTCAAATGGAGAATTTTGCTTTACCAATCAATTCTATAATCACACCTCATCCAAAAGAACTCTCATGCCTATTAAAAGTGTCTATCAATGATATTTTGGATAATAGAATTAATTATGCAAGAGAAGCAGCTTGTAGGTTCAATACAATAGTAGTCTTAAAAGGCGCAAGAACAATCATTGCAGAACCGGATGGAACAATCCATATTAATCCTACAGGCAGCTCAGCGCTTGCTACAGCTGGAACAGGGGATGTATTAGGCGGCATGATAGCAGGTTTTGCGGCACAGGGTCTTGAACTAAGAGATGCAGCTATTCTTGGGGTATATTTACATGGAGCAACAGGTGATATAGCTACTAAAAATCTAACTGAATATTGTGTAACAGCGTCAAGTTTGCTAGATTACATACCTGACGCAATAAAAATTGTCTATTAAGAACACTTACAGGATGTCATGCTCAGCATTTATCAAATATTCGCTTTGCTTATAAACAAGTTAGATCCCGGGTCAAGCCCGGGATGACTTTTCTACTATAATTTTATGTAAAAACTTTTTCTTTCTATAAGCTAAATACCTGTGTTACCAGGAATTATTTTTCCCAAAACACGTTTATGTTTTGCACCTGTACAAGCCGGAACATTATTTGGAATACCATAATAAGTGGTATAGGCTAATAATGCAAAAGCTATAGCTTCCTTGAATTTGCTGGATATTCCAAAATCTTCGTGGGTTAATATTTTTATATTATCGCCAAAGTATTCTTTCATTAATTTAACTAAATATGGATTATAAGCTCCTCCACCTCCAAGAACAATTTCATCTATTCTTGTTTTAGGGAAAATAAAATCCACATAAGCTTTATATATTGATTTTGCAGTTAATGCCGTAACTGTAACAATTGCATCATATGGATTTTCAGGAGCAGAAGCAAGAATTTTCTTGGCATAATCTTTACTAAATAATTCTCTTCCTGTAGTTTTAGGAGGTTCTAAGTTAAAATAACTTTCCTGCATCAAAGACTCAAGCCAGTTTTCATCAATATTTCCCTGTGATGCAAACAAAGCGTCCTTGTCATAATCAGCACAAAAAATTAACTTTGCACAATAATCAATTAGTACATTTCCAGGGCCTGTATCAAAGGCAAAAGTTTCTATTTCAGGACTTATAACTGTCACATTTGCCATTCCGCCAATATTCTGAATAGCTCTTGCAATTTTATCTGATTTAAACAAAATCTCATCAGCAAAAGGGACGAGAGGAGCGCCCTGTCCACCTGCTGCAATATCTCTTGGGCGAAAATCCGCAATGGTTGTTATGCCCGTTCTTTCAGCGATTATTGAGGGTTCGCCAATTTGAAGAGTACTTTTCATACTAAATAAATTGGTTTGCCACTCCTGCGGTATATGATAAACAGTCTGCCCGTGTGAACCTATAAGATCCACCTCTTCCGGCTTTATTCCAATAATCTGTAAAACTTCAAGAGCAGCTTGTGCAAAATACTCTCCAATAATAAAATTCATCCAGCACAATTCTTGTATTGTACCTTCTTTACTAAAT
>MFRQ01000042.1:0-12059 GCA_001784615.1 Candidatus Melainabacteria bacterium RIFOXYA2_FULL_32_9 | reverse complement strand
AATTATAGCATTATTTAATGGATTGCTTCGCTTCGCTCGCAATGACAGATTTGCGTTTTAAAATACGCAATAATTTTTTGTTTGTTCCTATGTTTATCTCGTCACTACCTGTTTGCTTCGCACAGGTAAGGTGACTCTATAAACATTAATACTAAAGTAATTCCTGACTAGTGTATAGATCGACAAATAATATGCTATAATTTCCCGAACTGTCATCCTGAGTGACATAGTCACTTTTCCAAGTTATCAATCCTTCTAATAATACCCAATGTCATCCTGAGGAACGACGTGAGGATCTTGCCAATTATGAATACTAGTTTTTAAATGTACAATGGATGGATTGCCACAGATTCCTTCGGAATCTTCGCAATGACAGGGGTCGCTTTTAACATATTATTTGCAAATCTTGCCACTAGAAGTATAACTCTTCTCCATAAGCCTTTTTAGTGAATATTCTAATGGCTTCTTCTAACGGTACACCCTTTATCTCAATATCTCTAATGTCAGATTTTCCTATACCCAGCTTTCCAGCCTCAAATATATGCCTTACTGCCTGATGATTAAAACCAAATAACTTTGCTCCTACAGCATCTGCTGCAACAGCATCTTTACTTGCAATTGTTAATCCAGTTTCTACAGCTTTACCTTCCAGTGGGCCGCTCCCAATCATTGATGGATGACCTACAATAATCCCTAATTGAATTGGAAAACGCTTTATCATCGCCACAATAAATCTCTGTAAATCATCGAACATATGATGTTCGTGCTCACTCATGCTGGATCTTGGATGCCCGTAATAATTTGCAGCTGGATAACTCATCGCTACATTTTTTAAACATAAAGTCACTGTAGCTGTGGCATGTAATTTATGCTGTGCTAGAGAAATCAAAGTTTCATATTCAAAAATTCTGGGATTAACCATAACAGTTTTTTGTGGACCAAAATCCAATCTTACCTCTTCAAACGGATAGGTATTATGGTCAAAAAACTCTACTTTTTCTTCATTTAGTGCATCAAGCATGCCGGTTATTTTAAAAACATTATAAGTAACCTCAGCACCAGCTCCGCCTGTAGCTACAATTTTCTTTGGATTAAAGCTTTTTATATAGCGAATAACTGCTCTAAGTGTATCTCCTCGGGTAACCCCGCTCATATTTGCAGAGTCAGCATAAGTATCATTAGGTTTGATTGCTACAATTTTGCCCTCAATTATATCCTTAATATCAAGTTCATCTAAAGCTTGAATTATTGATTTTTCAATATTTTTATCATTGTGTCCTATAGCAACAATAGACATACTAATATTCCCCACTTTTTAACTATATAAGAATATTTTGCATGCTTTATCCATTTTTTTAGATAACCTGATAGACTAACCGACTTACTATATTTTAAACAAGTTAGGTTTATAAAAACTTTCATTTTCTTAAGAATGCGCCATAGATGCTATCTAAGAAATAAAAAATGAACAGTATTAATCAAAAAAACCTCTGTCATTGCGAAGATTCTGAAGGAATCTGTGGCAATCTATCAATTTTACAATTAAAAGGTATTATTCAGAATGGGAATAGGTTCTTAGTTAATTTGCTGTCTGGAATGGCATAATGCTATTGCTATAGCGTCACACGTATCATCAAGCTTAGGAACATCCTGTTGCAAAATTATCTGAATCATATTTTTTATTTCAGCTTTTTCTGCTCTTCCATATCCTGTAATTGTTTGCTTTACAACAAGAGGAGTGTATTCATAAATAGGTATATTATACATTTTCAGGGTCATAATTATGACTCCTCTGGCTTCACAAACAGGCACAATTGTTTTTGCGTTTTTAAAATAAAAAATCTGCTCAACAGCAGCTACATCAGGACTATATGTTTTAATTAATTCAGTTAAATCGTTATGTATTTCTAATAATCTTGTAGAATTATTTTCCTTTTTACTTGTTTGTATAGAGCCTGAATTAACAATAATATATTGATCCTCATTAGATTTACAATCTATATCGAGTACACAATACCCAGCTATTGCCATTCCAGGGTCTATTCCAATAATTCTCATTTAAATCTTTCTTAATGTATACTTGTTCTATTACTTTGTATAATAGAAATTATTGTTCTAGTAACTATAATTATATTAATTTATAACAAATTTCAAATTTATTAACTTTTATAATTACACTAAAACAAAAAAGTCATTAACTGACAAACTAAAATATTAACGTGATACATTGCTGTATTTGTAGAAAATTTTGTGAGTCAATATAAAAATGAACAACCAAAAAGTCGAGAATCGCCCACAACTAATAAAAACAACCTCAAAATATGTTCAAAAGATAAAAAATAGGTTTCCAATAAATAAAAAGCCTCCAACAAATTTGGAGTTAGATAAATATGCCATCTTAATAAGTTTTATATCAGGGTTGTTCCTTGCTTTTAGCATGCCGGGGTTTAATTTTAGTATTTTAGCTTGGATTGGCCTTGTACCTTTAATTATTCTTATTAACAATAGTAAATCTCTTAGAAAAAGCCTATTATATTCACTTACTTTCGGCTTAGGTTTTAATCTATTAAGTTTAAGTTGGTTTACAGGTTTACATCCTTTAGAGTGGCTCGGTTTTAGTAACAATAACAGTTTTATTCTGACAAGGTCAATATGGATTTATTTGTCTTTATATTCTTCATACTTTTTAGCAATATTCGGCCTAGCTACCTATGTTGCCACACATCTTAAAATAAATACTGTCGGAAAAAGCCTTTTAATTGCCTTAAGCTGGTCAATAATTATAAATAAATTAATGGCTTTAGGAGAATTTGCCTTTCCATGGTCAATGATTGAATATTCACAATATCTTAACCTCTCATTACTTCAATTTGCCCAGTATATAGGGGGCATAGGAATAGGGTTCTTTATTATATTTATTAATTCATTACTTGCATTTATCATTTATGAGTTAATAAATAAAAATATTGAGCTTAAACCCGCTCTGGTAAAAATTACAACTATTACTGCAAGCGTTGTAATTATTCATATAATTGGATTTATAATTTTAAGCATTCCTGTTAAACCTGACAAAATAATAACTGCAACTGTAATTCAAGGCAATATTACAGTAGAAGAAGAAAAGAAAGACGCTTTATCCATTAATACAGCTAAAGCTTATTTTCTAAAAGAAATAAAAAAAGCTCCTTCAGGATTAGTAGTTATTCCAGAAACAGCATTCTTTGAGGTTTTAAGACTTAATGATATTAATTTTTATAGTGAACTGGAAACTATAGCCAAAAATCAAAATAAAACAATAATTCTTGGAACGGTTGATGTAACTTTCGAAAACAAGAAATTAATACCAACTAATTCAGCTATTGTACTGGATAAAACACTGCAAACCAATGAAAATAGTATTTACGACAAACAACGATTAGTTCCATTTGGAGAATATACACCTTTTTCAAATATTCTGCCTGATTACTTAAAAAGATTTACTTCTACAGCTGGAAAAACAGATTTTTATAAAGGAAATACTATAAAAGTAATAAATACAAGCTTTGGTAATGTTGCTCCAAATATATGCTATGAGATGATCTTCCCTGATCTCATTAAGTCGCAAATTAAAAATAATGCTAACATACTTGTAGGACTTTCTAATTTATCCTGGTTTCGTAACAGCATAATTAAAGAACAATTTGTAGCTTTTAGTACTATGAGAGCAGCAGAAGCCCGTAAACCACTGATTTTCTCAGCTAATACAGGCCACTCCGTAATTATAAACCCCAATGGTAAAATACTAAGAAAACTACCTAAAAATTCTTACAGCTCGGCCGCTATCTCTATAGGTTATAACAATGAAAAATCCTTTTTTTCAAAAACCATATTTTAAAAAAATTTTTATAGTAGCTACCTGTGGGATATTAGCTTTTTTGTTTTCGCTTAGTATCTATGCAGAAAACTTAGCAAGTAGAGACTTTGCTGTGATTAATAATAAGAAGGTTTTCCTGGAAGTGGCAAATACAGCTGAAAAAAGACAAATGGGTTTAATGTACAGGGATAACCTGGAAGAAAATCAAGGCATGATATTTTTATTTGATATGCCTGATTACGTTAATTTCTGGATGAAAAATGTAAAAATTCCCCTAGATATACTCTTTATTTATAAAAATAAAGTTGTTACAATGTATAGTATGGTACCGGCTTGTGAAAATGATCCGTGTGAACTTTATTCATCAAGATATAAAATAGATTATGCAATAGAATTAAAGGGTGGTTTTTGCCACAAAAATAAAATTAAAGTCGGACAAACAGTAAAATTAAGTAATGAACTTAAAAGAGAATCAGATAAATTCCTAAAAACTCAATTAACGAGGTGAACCATGAAAAAAATCAGCAAAAAGTTATTAACAAGTATAAGCATAGCTCTAATAATAAGTGTTTTCTTGATAAGTCAATTTGCTTTTGCTGTTAGTAGAACAACTGTGATTGTATTTTGCACAGAATGGAACGCAAAATGCAGAGCCGCCGTACCTGCTATAGAATCATTAATAAATGCATACGATGGCAGAGTCGATATACAACAATTTAATATCGACTTAAATACTACACCAGAAAGAGCAAGAGCTATGGGGATAAATATCCCTTCAAGAATTCCGCACATTGTTGTACTCGATAAAAGCGGGAAAATTATTTTTCAACAAGATTATTCTCCGCAAACTCCAGCTCAACTAAAACAAGCTTTAGATACTATTGCCAGATAAAATTTTTCAAGTATATTTAATTAAAGCCTCTAATCCTAGGATTAGAGGCTTTAATTAAATATACTTCGTACAAAATGCAAATTTTTACCTGATTATTCACCATTACCATTAGTAATAAAATTTTTATCCGGCTTAACTATGATAACAGACTTACTCTCACTAATTTGCGTTCTTGCCTGACTTAGCTTTTCACGTATATAATCTTCCAAGCTTGAACCTCTTATCATTCTGTCAATAAAACCGTTATTAAGCTTAACTGCTTTTTCATAAGCCCCAATTTCTTCAAGTGTATCTTTTATTTGCTCAAAATCATAGCTATAGGAATATTTTGATTGACAGGTTAATAATTCTCCAGTAGTAGACTGAATATCCTTACCACCTTCATCAAAATAAACTTTAAATATAGATTTAATATCAGATAGCTCAGCTTGTAATGCCTGAACTGTTTGCTGAATTCTTAAATATCTTTCGAATAAGTAATCTATATTTTTTAATTGTGATAATTGCCACTCATATTTTCTGTCGTATAATTCTTTTAATCTCGGATAAGCTAGTGCAAGTCCTTTTGCATCTGCCATAGCTCTGTGCCTGACATCAAATTCTACTTTAAATCTTCTCATTAAAGCATCAAGTCCATGAGAAAACTCATCAGGAAATACTTCTCTAAACATATGCTGCGTATCTATTCTGTGATTATCAAGTCCATGACCATAAAGATCTCTGCAAGCCTGTTTTAAAAAGCTATAATCAAAAATTACGTTGTGACCTATAATTGTATAATCCTTGATAAAATCCAAAATTTTAGGCATAGCTTCTTCAAGAGTTGGAGCATCAGCTACCATTTCCTGAGTTATGCCATGAATATTAATACTGGATTGCCTAATTTCCTGCTGCGGATTAATTAATGTTTCAAATTCTTCAGTAATTTCGTTATTTACAAGTTTAACACCTGCAAATTCAATAATTTTTTCTCTACGATAATCTAAACCAGTAGTTTCAATATCTAATACAATTTTTATATCTTGATTTTCCATTTTCCCAGCAACTATCTATTTTTTCACTCCCTACTAAAATCTTATCACAAAAGGTAGAGCAAAAACCTAACCAAATAAAAAACTTTATAATTACTTAACCCTAATTTTCAATCAATCCATATATTTTTGCATTTCAGTACGATTTTATCTTAAGCAGATTTATGAAATAATAAAAAAATAAAATACGTAGCCTTATAAGGAGAAATATTATGACAATAACTAAGGTAGCTTTCTTCGATATAAAAGATATTGAAAAAAAGTATCTGGAAGAAAATAAACCTGAAAATTGCGAATTTATTATGATTAAAGAATCCTTGCAAGAAAGTTTGGATAAATATTTAGATCAGGTAAAAGATGCAGACATTTTATCTATTTTTACAACCTCAAGAGCAAGAGCTGATTTGCTTAGCAAATTCACGAATTTAAAAATGGTTACTACAAGATCAACAGGATATAATCATATAGACTTGGAATATTGTAAAGAGCAGAATATTCCAGCAGTAAATGTCCCTAAATATGGTGATTGTACAGTAGCAGAATTTGCCTTTGGCCTATTACTGGATGTTACAAGAAAAATAACTCAGTCTTATAACGATCTAAAGGCAGGAATTATCAATATTCAAGGCAATCTTGGAATTGACCTAAATGAAAGAACCATAGGAATAATTGGTACTGGGGCAATAGGAACTCACGCTATCAAGATAGCAAATGGTTTTTGTATGAAAATTCTGGCCTATGATCCATATCCTAAGAAAGAAGTGGAAGAAAACTACAATGTACAATATGTTGATTTAGATACGCTGTATAGAGAATCTGATATTATCAGTATCCATGCCCCTTCAACTAAAGAAAATTTTCATATGATTAATGATGAATCTTTCAGCAAAATGAAAAGAGGCGTAGTAATAGTTAACACCGCAAGGGGCGAAATTATGGATACTCAGGCACTCTATAAAGCTATTAAAAATAAAATTGTAGCAGGTGCAGGCCTTGATGTACTTGAATGTGAAGATATTCTTAATAATGAAGATGAATATTTAATGAAAGTTGACTGCATTGATACTAATTGTTTGAGTAGAACTCTGCTTAATCATAAATTACTTGAATTACCAAATGTTATAGTAACACCACATGTTGCTTTTGATAGTCTAGAAGCATTACATAGGATATTAAAAACAACTATAGATAACATTAATGGTTATTTATCCGAAAATATTCCCAATAGAGTAGCATAGTAAGTTTTATAGCCCATTTTTTGAATTCTAAATGCTTAAGTATTTAGAATTCAAAATTACTTATTAACTATTTCAAATATTTCCTTGCAAATACTTAGTAAATCATAAGCCTTATTCAAAGCTATCATGTTTGGTCCATCACAAGGAGCATTATCCGGATCCGGATGAATTTCTAAAAATAATCCGTTAGCTCCTGCTGCTACAGCTGATCTTGATAAAGTCTCTACAAATTCTCTCTGCCCGGAAGTATGAGTTCCACCAGAACCTGGCAACTGAACGCTGTGAGTAGCATCAAATATTACAGGATAACCAAGATCTTGCATAATAGGGATAGCTCTCATATCAGAAACAAGATTTCCATAACCAAAGCTAGCACCTCTTTCTATGAGAACAACTTTATCATTTCCACTATCAATTACTTTTTTAGCCGAATTTGCCATTTGCTGAGGTGCTAAAAACTGACCTTTTTTAATATTAACTATTTTTCCTGTTTTAGCAGCCGCAACAAGTATATCAGTCTGCCTGCATAAAAAAGCAGGAATCTGAAGAACATCAGCAACTTCTGCTGCAACTTTTGCTTCCTCAGGATGATGAATGTCTGTTACAATAGGCAAATTAAATTCTTTTTTAACCTGAGCAAGTATTTCTAAGCCTCTTTCAATACCAACTCCTCTATATGACTCAATGGAAGTCCTATTTGCTTTATCGTAAGACGCTTTAAATATATATGGCAGTTCTAATTTAACTGCAATTTCCTTTAATTTCTCTGCTGTTTTAAAAATAATAGATATATCTTCTTCTATAACACAGGGCCCAGCCATTATAACCATACTGGAACCACCAATTGAGAAATTATTTAAACTAACTTCACTAATTTCTCTCAACTCTTTACCCTCATTGCTACAAGTAAAACTTGTTCTCATTATGATATTAAAATAGACTTAACGCAAATTGCAGTTAAGTCTATTTTTAAAATTCTTAAACAACAGTATTTTGTGCCCAATTTTGCAGATAATTTTTACTTTTTGAGAAATTAATAGCAACTGAGCTTAATATTTTCACAGTTATAGCTATCGCTCTTTCATCAATGTCAAACATAGTGCTATGTAATGGATAAGAAGCACCCTCTCCACCAGTTCCAACTCTAATTAACATACCTGGTGCATACGATAAATATGAGGCAAAATCATCTGCGCCAAGACTGGGTTTTGAAATTCTTTCTATATTTTCTGCCCCAATTATTCCTGAAGCGCTATCTTCAGTTAATCTTGCTAGCGTAACATCATTTATTACAGGAGGATTACCATTATAATTTTCAAATTCTACTGAAGCACCATATGCTCTGGCATGGTGAATAGATCTTTCTTTTATTAAATCGAGTATTTTATCTCTCATATCAGGTTCAAAAGTTCTGACTGTTCCCTCAATCTCGCAAGTTTCAGCGATAATGTTAGAGGCTGTACCCCCTTGAATTTTCCCTACCGATATTACAAAAGGATCAACCGGATTAAATTGCCTTGCAATATCAGAATATAAACAATTTAAAATATGACTTGCAACAAAAATAGCATCAATAGCTTCATTTGGCCTGGCTGAATGTCCGCTCCTACCTTTAACGGTAAGTTTAAAAAAGTCAACAGCAGCTGCTACCATGCCATATTTAATACCAATTTTCCCTGTTTGCAGCGTAGGTAATGCATGAATGGTAAAAATTGCATCAACATCATCCATAACTCCCATCCTGGTTAATGCATCAGCACCACTGTTAGAAACCTCTTCTGAAGGCTGAAATATGAATTTCAAGTTCACATTAAGCTCATTTTTTAACTTAGCCAGAGTTAAAGCTGTTCCTAAAACCACTGTTGTGTGAAAATCGTGCCCACAAGCATGCATTACACCCTTAACTTTTGAAGCATATGACTTTGTTTTTTTATCTGTGACTGGTAACGCATCCATATCTGCACGAAAGACAATTGTCTCTTGATTTTTTTCTGAATGAATATATCCAATAACAGCAGGACCTGCTTCTGTGTTGATAATTTCAGCCTCAATTCCTGCTTCTTGTAATCTTGCATGAATATAATTAGCTGTATTAATCTCTTGTCCGGATAATTCAGGATATTGATGTAAATATCTTCTTATATCTATTAGTAATGGTTCAAATTCATTAACTACTGTTTTGAGTGACTCAAGCACAACTATCACCTTTTTATAACTCTACTACAATTATAGCTCTTATTTAATGGTGGTGTCCATGCTGGTTTTCACGTTCTTCTTCAGACATATTATTATATTTATTATCAAAAAACTTCTTTAATCCTAAAGCTATATAATGAGGCGCAAAATTTATTACATCATGTGCAATATGTCCTGCTTTTGAATTTTTAATAGTATTAACTGTGCCATTATCACTAGATAATGGGTTATGTTGCGATAACCAACTAAAAGCAGATGTACCTGCTACTTTTTGACCTGCTTTAGAAATTAGTCCCTGCCTAAGTTCAGAATATTCTTCCGGCGTAATATGGGCTGTTCCATTTTTAACCATGGATTCTTTTAACTTGTTGGAAAAATTATGCCAGTTTTGATTATCTAATAGGAAATAAACACTTGATGTCCAGCATTCTAAAGTCCCGGCTAATGTTATCAAAGGCACTCTACTGGCAGGACCCAGCAACAACATGAGCGGAACCATACCTATCGCAAATGGTTGACTTACTCCAACTCCTAAAGTTTGCCCTTTATTTAGTGAATGTGCAGAAAATGCTTTCCAGGTTTCCTGGGATTTCCATTTTTCAACTTTTTTAGGATCATCTTTAATTTCAGGAGGTGGATTTTTAGAACCATTTTGCATTAGTTCTTTTAATTTATCGGAATAGGCACTTAAGCTGTTGATTACACCGGAATATGCGTCTATAGCAGATAAATTTCTGTACATGAAACTATTAAGTGTGCCTCTTATCAGTCCATCACCTACAGATAAACTACTAAACGGTAGTGCCGCAATAAATGCAAGGAAAATATTTCTAATAGTTTTCTCAAAATTTTCTTCAGCTACTTTATCTCCAAATTCATTTTTCCAGTGTAAATAATTGGCACCGGCAGACGCTCCGCTATCAAGATTAGCAGCTAATGCGTGAGCAACAATTTCAAAAGCAGGGATGCCTGTTTTTTCGCTTAATTTTTCTGCAAATTCTACGAATAATCCAATCCCAACTGACATTTTAATTAAATCTTTGGCATCTTCACCGATTCCAAGAAAATATCCTTTTGATATCTCTGACATGCAATTAATTTTACCAAAATCCCCCACCTTTTCTGTGAGTTTTTTGCCATTTTCTGGTCTATTAATGTCATATACCTGAATATAATTATTTAAATAACCATCCAATTCTTCTGCAATAGATTTAAATTGCTCTTTGTACTTGTTATCAGTAGATTTATTCAGGGTTTTAAGGATTTCATCTTTAGTTTTCCTGTCACCAAGACAATATTTATAAAACCAATCTTCAATAAAAAGATAATCTTTATTCATTGCCTTAATTTTTTCAACTATATCATTCGCAGCGCTTTTAGGCGTTACAATGATTGTGCTATCAGGATCATAATCCGCTATTCCCTTAGCTGCATTATTTAAAAACTTAGCTTCATAAAAATTCTTAGGTTCCTGCCTTAAGCCTAAATATTGATTATTGTAATACTCACCAGGGGCACCTGCTTCCTTACCTAAAGGATCATAAAAGTGCTGAGGTACTCTTGATACAGTAGTTATATTAAATTTGTTATTTATATCACTTAATGTATGCAAAGCTTCATGCAGCTTTTCCTCAGCAGCTTCAAAGTATTCCTGTTCATCGTTATCTGCTTTATTTCCTGCTATTTCTTCATATAATTTATCAATAATAAGCCCCTGTATTACTTCATCTGACAAAATACTGTTTAAATTCGCCTGATCATCAAGTATAAAAGTCTTTGTTTTCAAAATTTCAGGAAGAATATCATTAACTATGTGCTTAAAATCCTTTGTTTCTTCCTCAATTTGATCTTGCGATAAAACTGTTTCTAATTGATGATCTTCAGCATCAAAACTTATTCTATTAAAAGTTTCAGGCCTATCTAGAAGATTAAGATAAATATCTTTTACCTGAGTATACTTTTCAGCATCCAAAAAATTAAGTTTTGCAGGTTCAGTAGCACCTATAACGATTAGATCAGAGTTCTTTAACTTATCAAACTTTTTAACCACAGAATTCGAGACTTCATTAAGTAATTGCCCTCTATCCTTTTGATGTTTATTCTCAAAAACATTTATTTCCCTTGCAGCAGTCGGATTTACAAAAGAATCTAAAATCGCATTATGCATATCAGCAACAGACATATAATCAGCATAATCTTTTAAATATGCTTTTATATCGGGTTGAGCAGGGACTTTTCCTGTAAAAGACAGTTTATTTGTTTGCTGTAACTGAATATTCTTTTTACTGGAAGAAAAACTGGCTGTATCTTTTGTTAAAGATTTGTTACTTAAAGAAAAATCCCAACAAAAGTTATTTTTTAAAGAAAACTTAGAATAATCTTTTTTATTTTGACTAAAATTCAAATTATTATTTAATCTAGTATCATGCATATTTTCTACCTTTGATAAATAATCCAACATTCTTATCTATAACTGTAAAACTTGTGAATATAAAAAAATGCCAATAAGCAAGTTTTTATTAGCAATAAGAAATTTAAAATAGGTTTTAAAAAATAATTGTTGAAATTAAAGAAATTGTATTCTATAATTCTATAAGTCGTGGGGCTGTAGCTCAGTCTGGTTAGAGTGCCTGCCTGTCACGCAGGAGGTCGCGGGTTCGAGCCCCGTCAGCCCCGCCATTAAAAGCCCAGATCATTTCAGATCGGGGCTTTTATTTTTGTTCTACTTGGATTCCTTGTCTGTGCACAATGCACCCTAATAATTTTTTGGTAGTGGTATAAAACAAAGTGATAAAAAATTCGTCATGTAAACTGTCCAAAAAATGAGGGCAGGGAAATGAGGAATAGAC
>MFRQ01000041.1 GCA_001784615.1 Candidatus Melainabacteria bacterium RIFOXYA2_FULL_32_9 | reverse complement strand
AATATTTACTTACATTTTTAGTATTAATTTTTTATAATTTAAAATAAAATTATATTTTATAATCCATTTATAAAAACTATTTAGTTATAATAACTTAAAGGCTTATAGAAAATCTGGAAAGGTTAAAGCTGTGACAAAATATTTAATTGAAATTGGAACTGAAGAATTACCATATAAGTTTATCCCATCAGCAATGGAACAGTTAAAAGAATCCTTGGCTAAAGCCTTTGAGGGAAATAGAATTTCTTATAAAGACATAAAAACATACGGAACGCCAAGAAGACTTGCTGTAATTGTTGAAGATATTACAGAATCACAACCAAACATTGAAAAAGTAATAAAAGGTCCGCCTACAAAGGCTGCTTTTGATGGAAATGGAAACATTACCCAGGCAGGAATTGGGTTCGCTAAAAAACAAAATGTTAATCCTGAAGATTTATATAAAGAATCTGTTGGAAATGTTGAATATGTCTTTGCAAAGGTTAAAGAAGAAGGCAGAAAAACAGGTGAAGTCCTTAAAGATATTATTCCCGACATTATATTAAGGTTACAGGGTTCTCATTTTATGAGATGGGGAGATCTGGAAGTTAGATTTTCACGTCCTATTAGATGGCTAGTCTCATTAATGGATAATGAAGAAGTAAAAATAAAGATTGCTGACATTGAATCTACCAGATGCTCAAGAGGTCATAGATTTTATAACAATAAAGAAGTTGAAATAACTTCTCCAGATAGTTATATGGAAGATTTATATAAAGCTCAAGTAATTATTGATACGGTTAAACGTCGTGAAGAAATAATAAAACAAGCATCTAATATAGCTAAATCAGTAAATGGAAATGTTCATTTAAACCCTGAATTGGTTGATGAAGTTACATATATTGTAGAATGGCCACATCCAATTCTTGGAAGCTTTGATAAAAAATATCTTGTAATACCAAAAGATGTAATTGTTACTGTTATGGCAGCGCATCAGAGATATTTTCCTGTATTTGCCGAAAATGGTCAGTTATTGAACTATTTTATTACTATGGCCAATAATGATGCAGCTAAAGCACTGGAAAATATCAAAAGAGGTAATGAAAGAGTTTTAAAAGCAAGACTCGATGATGCAATATTCTTCTATACTGAAGATACAAGAAGAACTCTTGAATCCAGAATTGAGGATTTAAAAGGAGTTACATTCCAAAAAGGACTTGGAACTATCCACGATAAAGTAAGTAGAATAAGAGAAATATCTTACTTTACAAGTGAAGAACTTAATCTGGATAAAGCCACCATAGATAACGTTGAGAAAACAGCACTTTTATCCAAAGCTGACCTTGTAACCTCGCTTGTAAGAGAATTTACTGAACTTCAAGGTTTTATCGGTATGAATTATGCAAAGCTGGATGGAGAAGATTGTCTTGTTTCTGTTGGAATTGCAGAACATTATATGCCGGTTTCAGCTGATGGAGAATTAGCTGATAGCATAACAGGGCAGGTTGTTGGCATATCCGACAAAATTGATACAATTGCCGGTGTTTTTGCTTTAGGTAAAATACCCACAGGCTCTGCTGACCCGTTAGGATTAAGAAGAGCTGCTCTAGGTATTATTATTACTATAATTAAGAAAGATATAAATCTTAATTTGTCTAAAGTTATTGAGAATGCAGTATCTATTCAGCCTGTAAAAATTGAGAACACAGGGATTTTAGTCAGCGAGATAAGGGATTTCATTATTCAAAGATTGAGAATTTATCTGACAGAAAACTATAGATATGATGTGGTTGAGGCTGCATTAAGTACAAAAGATCCTTTAGCTGATCTGAAAGATCTTGTAAAACGTACTGAAGTGTTATCTAAACTCGTAGAAAAAGAAAATTATAATTTATTCCATGATGCAGCAAATAGAATTCATAGAATCATTAAATCTGAGCAATTTAATCCTACACCTGATCCTAGTCTATTTGTACATGATATTGAAGGTCAATTGTGGAATTGCGCAAAAGGTATAGATGAAGATAATCTTGATTATAACGAACTAGTTTCAAAGCTCGAATCATGTGTACCTGTAATTGAAAAATTCTTTGATGAAGTTCTTGTAATGGATCCAAATATGGATATTCGTCAAAATAGATTATCATTACTGGGTAACATAAGAGAAAAGTTCTTGAAGCTGGCAGACTTTAGCAAAATAGTAGCCTAGTGAAGTGACCGAAAAGTTATGAAGATATTTCAGGGAGGCAAATTTTCTCCGTCGCTGTGCCTGTTAGACAGGTAAGGCTCCTGCGAAAACATACCTCCCTTCAAAATTAATCGGTCAGAGTACTAGTACTCAGTTAAATTAGTTTTGATGATGAGTTTGTTTCTGGAGGAGCCTTGAAAACTCGTAGAGTTTGAACAGCGACGGAAGAAATTAACTCATCAAAATTAAATTAACAATGCACTAGTGTATTGATTAAAATTAAAATTGCTTTGTATAGGAATATATCTACCTATAAAAATGCATTAGTGCTAGATAAATATATTTTTATTAACTCATATTGTGCTTAGCAATCATAATGTGGGGAGTTGAGTTTGCTTTAAAAGGGGAGTCCGCAGCTTATGAATAAAAGGCGGATTGATAAATTCTCGATTGTTGATATCCCTACACAATCTGAGATAGAAAAACAACAATTAAACCGTACATTGGTTATGATAATGCTAGGGACTTTGCTAGCTGTTGCTTTTCTTATATCGATGACTTTTACGTTTAAAACTATACAATTAGCAAGTGAATTGCCTGATGCTGATATGTTAAAGGCTCATAAACCTGATCAGGCTACGTTAATATATGATATAAACAATAAACTTATTGCTAATATCCATGGAGATGAGGATAGAGTCCTGGTCTCACTTGATAAAATATCTCCTTATCTTCAAAGGGCAGTTATTGCCGTTGAAGATAACAGATTTTATTCTCATAAAGGTATTGATTTAATTGGAACGATAAGAGCAGGATTCAATAATTTTTCGGGTGATGGTTCTATTCAAGGGGGTAGTACTCTAACTCAGCAACTGGTAAAGAATTCTTTTTTATCTCCTGAAAGATCATTCAAAAGAAAACTTATAGAAGCTATATTAGCTATTCGAGTAGAAAAGAATTTTACTAAAGATAAAATACTTGAAATGTACTTAAATCAGATCTATTGGGGAAATTTATCTTATGGAGCAGAAAAAGCTGCAAGAAGATACTTTAAAAAGTCTGCAAGCAAACTGGATTTAGCTGAATCGGCATTGTTGGCAGGGTTAATTAAAGCTCCTGAAGGGTATTCTCCCTATAGAAACTTTGAAGGCGCAAAATTCAGACAAAAACTTGTTCTTGAAAGAATGGAACATTATGGTTATATAACTCATAAGCAGAGAATTCAGGCAGAAGAACAATCTTTAAAATTGGCTTCACCAAAGCAAAGTTATTCTAAATTCCCTTATTTTGTTGATTATGTATCATATTTACTTAGACAAACATATGGGGAAGATGTTGTAAGAAGAGGCGGGCTGCGTGTTTATACTACTCTGGATCCAAAAGTGCAGGAAATAGCAGAAAAGACAATAAAAGAAGGGGTGAAATCAATCCCTAAAGGTTCTGGAGTTACTCAGGGAGCTTTGGTATCAATTGATGTTGATAATGGTTATATTCAAGCCTTAGTTGGTGGCATGGATTATCAAAAAAGTAATTTTAACAGAGCTGTTTTTGCAAAGCGTGCCGCAGGATCATCTTTTAAGCCGGTTGTATATTTAACAGGGCTTAGATTAGGTAAAATAACTCCTGAAAGTCCGATTGTTGATTCTCCGATCTCGTTTAATACCGGTTGGAATGTTTGGTCTCCGCACAATTGGGACGGGAAATACATGGGAAGAATGACTGTAAGAAAGGCTTTGACTTTATCCAGAAATACCCCTACCGTGCGAGTTGCATTAAAAGTTGGAGTAGATTCAATTATTGAGACTGCTAGATTATTAGGTATAAAAAGTCCTATTAACAGAAATTTCTCTATTGCACTAGGTTCAACGGGAATATCACCTTTAGAAATGACAACTGTTTATTCTACGCTAGCTAGAGAAGGTGTTTATATGGAGCCTACAGCCATAATAAGAGTTGAAGATAGTGATAATAATATACTGGACCAGCATGATCGTTACCCAATAAGAGTTGTGAGTCCGAACTTTGTAGCACAATTATGCTCTATATTAGTAGACGTAGTTGAAAAAGGTACAGGTAAGCAAGCAAAACTAAAAAACAGGGTTGTTGCTGGAAAAACAGGAACGACCGATGATGTTAGAGATATTTGGTTCTCAGGATTTACCCCGGATACAGCAACAGTTATTTGGATGGGAAATGATCAAAACACACCTTTAAATGGAGTATTTAGCAGTAATTGTGCACAACTATGGGGAATATTCAGTACAGAATATTATAAAATCAAGGATATTTCTCCAAGATATTTCAGAAAGCCTGTAAAGACAAACGTTTTGAAACAGGACAAAAAAGATAAAAATGACAAAAAAATCTCTATTGAGAAGGTTAGTAGAAACAAAAGCAAGAAAAATAAGGACGCTAAAAAGGAAGATAAGAAAGTTAAATCTGAAATTGAAGATACATTTGAGCAGGATTATGATATTAAACCTGAAAATAAACCTGCAAAAACAAAAGATACAACGCCAAGATCGATAGAAACAAAGCCTCAATACAAATATCCACAAAAGTATCCACCAAAACATGGATATGATTCTGATAATGTAAAACCAAAAACACAAAATCCAGAGCAGAATTTTGCTCCTGTACCTAAGTCTGAAACCAGACAAGAAATGCCTCTCAATTCTAAAAATAGCTCAGGGCCTCAATTAAGACCTAAACAGGTTAATAATGAATCAGATATAGAACAGAGAGTCCAAAGATATTTAAGAGGTTCTCAATAGTAGATTGTTTCATAAGTTCAGGAAGTTATATTATTTCCGTCGCTGGTGCTAACGCACATAATTAAGTGGAATAATTGATGACTTGAAAAAGTGACAAGGTCACCTTCGCATTTCATAGGCTAATAACATAACCTCCTCATCATTATTTTTTAAACAAAGTAATGGTGCTTTGCGCTGAAAAATGTAGAGGCAAAAATTTTCTTCTTACAGAACGACTCTAATATTACTCTTGATCCTATCATTTAGAAAATTCCTGCAAAAAATAGCCTATTTCGCAATATTTATGGAATAAAATAATGCAATTTAATACTAAAAAACATCTCATCTCCAGTTAGAGTAGGTCAATATGTTAGTTCAGATATTTTAAATATTTAAATATAATTTTAAAATCTAAATAATTTTTTATTTTGATAATAATCATTATATGAAACCAATTTCGAATAAAAATAATAATAAAACTATCTGAGAGAAATTATTTCAAACTATTAAGTTTAAATATTTTCCGGTTTTTCCTTTATTTGATTGTACTACTAACTAATTTGGCGATGTGCAATAATAATAACAGTAAATAATGTACTATAATCTAAAGTAGTAAGAAGATTGCAAGTAGAGCTTTAAGATAAATGTCTATCAGCCCAAATAATAAGAGAGCAATAATATTAGCATTAACAATATTGTTTGTTAGTATTATTACTCTTTATTTTCAATTTGTTCCAAAATTGATAAATATCGAGAAGCATAGACCCCAAATAGAACAGGCTATAAAAGAAAATCTGGATGTGCCGGTTGTACTTGGAAAGCTTGATACCTCAGCAACCTGGAATCTAGGGATTAAACTTCATATTAGCAGTATAGATATAAAGCATCCGGACAATTCTGATTTTATTTCAACCGGGCATACTTCAGTAGAATTATCTATGCTGCCTTTTTTACGTAATAAAATTGTTATACGTGAAATTAAAACTAATAATCCTGCAGCTTATATTAATAGGTCAAAAGCAGGAAAGTTCGATATAGAGCAATTAATCCCAAAAAAGTCCGATAAACCTTCAAAATTCAAACCTGTTTTGGATAATACCAGAATTATAGCGAATAATTATCAAATATATTTTAATGATGAATTTATGTCTCCAATGCAAAAGCATACAATTGTAGGAGATTACGTTAAGATATCTGATTTT
The DNA here is from genome assembly GCA_001784615.1 of Candidatus Melainabacteria bacterium RIFOXYA2_FULL_32_9. Classification (NCBI taxonomy): domain Bacteria; kingdom Bacillati; phylum Candidatus Melainabacteria; species Candidatus Melainabacteria bacterium RIFOXYA2_FULL_32_9. Next base: position 6,281 of record MFRQ01000041.1, on the reverse strand, counting down.
GATCCTGATAAATTTTTGAGAATAAATACTAAAGGGCAGGTTGTAACCAGTAAAAAGCCAAATACCTATTTTGATGTTGAATATTCAAGTAAATTTCCTATTAAAAAGGGGGGACTTGCAAAGAATAATGCATCAATAAAAGGCCAGATACAGAATTTATATCCAAACCTCTATCTGGCTTATATAAATAAATATGCTCCCCGTAAATACTCAAGTCTTCAGGGTAAATTAAACATGGATTTTGATATTAATTTAACAAAATCTAAGCTTAAATCAAACAATTTTATGGTAAAAGCCTTATTATCTGATTTATATGCTGTAAGTCCAGTTAAAGGTGAAGTTTTAAATATTGTCGGTCCTGCAAATGTTTATGCAAAAGGTAAATTCAATAATGATCTGACATTAGAAGAGTTTAACCTGGTAAATAAAAAATCCAGAGTAAAAATAAATGGCAAGATTTCAAAGTTTAAAACTAAGAATAAAGTTTTAGACTTAAAATTATTAATTGATAATTCCAGAGCTGCTGAATTACTTGATGCTTTTCCTAAAGAAATCAAGGTTCCCTTAGATGCTGTTTCAAAAGTCCATAAGCATAACATTGACGCGAATTTGTCGGTAAACTTAACTATAAAAGGTAGACCTAAAACTCCTGATTTATTTGGAGATTTAAAATTTAATGATTTGTCCATAGGATTAAACCCGATAAAGGTGCCTAAAGGCTATGGAAAGATAGAGTTTCTCGGAAAATCATTATTACTTGATATTTATGAATATACAGATCAGCATGGTCTTGTAAAAGCTTTTGGAATGGTTTCTCCTGTCAATAAAACTATAGACCTCAATGTAAAAACAGGGGTTATAGATTTAAAAAGAGGCAGGGATATGCTTCTTGTGCTAAAGGATATTTTGAACTTTAAACTTGGTCCCGTTCCTGATATATATGGCAGAGGTTCAGGAAAAGTTGATTTAAATATCCGAGGCAAGTTTAAAGCTCCCAGTATTCCAGGTGTTAACGGTTATTTAGAGGTGCTTAATGCCAGAGGGTATTATGAAAATCTTTATGGGAAATTTCATGATGTAAAAGGCACTCTCAAATTTGACAATGATAGGGTTGTGTATAATGGCATATCTGGATTTATGGGCGAATCAAAGGTTATAGCTGAAGGTTATACAACACTTAAAGGTTATTCTGATGTCAAATTAACTATGCCAGATATGAATTTAGTTACTGGACATGAGCTAATATCTAACAGTCCACTTCTTGTAGAGGTAAAAGATGCTTTAAAAGATATAAAAGAAGTATCAGGTCATGCTGATACGGTTATATATCTGACTGGAACTGAAAAAATCCTCGAATCTAAAGGGGAATTGAATCTTCATGATTCTGTAGCAACTCTTGCAGGCTTTGCAGAGCCATTTAAGAATTTAGCTGGCAAGATAAGTTTTATAAATGAAAAAGCAATTTTTACTAACCTGCAAAGTACAGTTATGCAAAGTCAAATAACCACTAACGGCTCTATTGAGAATAAAAAAGATATGATTATGGTTTTGTCTGCCCCTAATCTTGATCTTAATGCTGCTCATAAATTTGTAAAAAATAGTCCTGCTTTAGCTAATGCTCAGAAAGACTTACAAAGTTTTATCAATGTTTCAGGGCATGCTAAAACTGAAATTAGTTTGAATGGTAAAGTAGACAGTGATGATTTATTAAAATATGCCAAATTTAATATGGATAAAACGTCTCTGATAACCAGAGAATTAGGATATCCTATTGAAAAATTAAAAGGTGAATTGCTTGTTACCCCAAATGGAGTATTTACAGAAGGAACTAGGGCTGAAGTACTTGGAATACCAATAAGAATAGCCGGGCAGGTAACCGGATTTGCAGCTGATACTCTTATTCCTCAGTTCAAACTACAAGCTCAAAAGTTTGAATTTGACAAAATAAAAGAATTGCTTCAAGCGCCAATAGTTCCACAGGGTATTAGAAACGAAGTTGCAAAGTTTAAAAACCTTGATGGCCAGGTAAATATTGATGTAAATGTTGATCCTAAAGATTATAAAGCTTATATTAAGTTTGATGATGTACAGGCTTTATACTCACAGGAAAATACACCCATAGAGTTAAGTAATGGAGGTATTACTGTCACTTCTGATGATATATATTTTGATAACTTGAACACTAGATTATCAAAATCCAGATTTTATCTTGATGGTGCAGTAAAAAATTATAGAATAAAGCCTGTATTAAATGTTGTTACCTCAGCTGAAATTGTGTCAACAGATATTGATAAATATATTAACCAGTATTTGGATCAACCTATTGTTGCAAAAGGTGCAATTCCAATTAGCGCAACACTTAAAGGCAATCTTAATAATTGGGATATATTAGCCCAAATGACACTTGATAAGGGCACTTCCATATCATTTCAGCCAAATTTAAATTTACCTGATGATAAAGTTAGGATATTCAATTTAAAAGCAGCTGGAACACAAAATAAAATAAATATTCAGGATTTAGAAGTTTCTATAGCTGACACACCTTTAACAGCTATGAATTCTGCATCATTAACTTCTCAGACAGAAGCAGAACTTGAAAAATTGTTAAAAATAAGTGGAATTATCGATGGTCTGCAAACAGATAATCCTGTTTTTCAAGAATTTCGTGTATTAACACCTAGCCCATTTGATATAACGCTATTAAACAATGCTATAAAGACCCAGGATAATCAACCTTTCTTTTCTAAAGGAGAATTTATCGGTAGTGTAATGCTTCAGGGTAGAATAAGTTCCCCTCAAATATTAGGTAATCTAACTTTAAACAATGTCGCAATTCCTTCTAGAGATGTGCTTATTGATTATGCAATTACAAGTCTTAATGAAAATGAAATAATAGTTAAAGATAGCTATATGACAGTAGCAGAATCCCCTTTAAAAGTTAAAGCCAGTATATCAAATATTATGGATAGTCCCTTGCTTGTTAAATCAGTTATCGTTTATTCTCCTTCACTTAATATTGATAAAATAGCAGAGCTCTTTAAAAAACCTGTAGAAGAACACGCTGAAATAGATTTACCTCCTTTTGTTATTGAAAATGGTGTGATATGTGCAGATGAGTTAATTATTCATAACTTAATTACGAATAATATGATTACTAATCTTGATTTTACACCTGACTGGTTGCTTACAGTGTCTAATTTGTCATTTGAAACAGCCGGTGGTATAGCTAATGGCCAAGTATTGTATAATTTAAAGACTACTGAATTAGCAGTAGATTTAACAGCAAAAGATATGCAGGCAAACGCTGCAGCAACTACATTAATGAGTCTGCCTAACGAAGTTTATGGAGTTTTAAGCGGTGATGCTCAGTTCCGTACAAGAGGTTCTACATCTGAAGAATTAATAGCTAATGCTAATGGAGTTGCAAATTTTGAAATTACTGATGGACGTCTGGTACGATTAGGTTCTCTTGAATATTTATTAAGAGCAGCTAATGTGGTTCAAAGTGGCGTAGCAGGGTTAAATATAAATAATATACTTGATCTTATTGCACCTCAGGAGACAGGACACTTTGAAACATTAAAGGGCACTGTTATTGCAAAAGATGGAACCCTAAAAACCGATAATATAGCTTCTCAAGGTAAAAATCTTAGTCTTTATTTTTCAGGAAATCTTGATATGGTGACGAATACAGCTGATATTACCATTCTTGGAAGGCTTTCTAAAAAAGTATCGGGTTTACTTGGACCTCTTGGTAGCGTATCTATAAATACATTTATTGGATTTATTCCAGGACTAGGTTTCTTGCCTTCCTCACCAGAAAAAGGATTGGTAGATGTAATTCCCGGATTAAGTAAAATTCCTGTTCTTGGTCTTGGTGGCGGCAAATATAGACGTTTTGCAGTAGAGATTGATGGTGATCTTTACAATCCAAGTTCAGTCAAGAGCTTTAGGTGGGTAGATTAAAATAGCGCTTTTTTATGATATATGCAATTATCTGCCTGTTATATTATCACTATGGCAATCAGTGCCACCTGTAATCAATAATTTCAGCTTAATTGCATATTCTTTTATTTGATCCACGGTATGAAATTTAACTATACCTCTATGACCTGTATATGGATAATAAACCTCAATTCCGTCCAGACCAAAATCTTGCAGTTCTTTTATCATTTTTTTAAGGTTGATATTCCAGCAGCAGGCTGGATGAGCTAAAACAGCAATTCCTCCAGCTTCTTTTATCGTTTTAATTACTTCTTTAGCTTTTCTTTTATTAAAAAATCTTATAATATCAAGTCTTGTGGCATTAATATTTTTTGCACACAGTTGTTTTAATTTTTCATTATTGATATCAAAACCATACCCAAGAATATGTATAAAATTTGTTTTATACCAGCAGTCAAATTCAACGCCTGTAATAACTTGTAAATCTCCCAGATTTTCATAAGGAATATATTTATAGGCTTCTATAGAGTTGTGGTCTGTTATTGAAATTACTTTAAGATTACTTTCTTTAGCTTTCTCAATTACCTCATCAGGAGAAAGAGTTCCATCCGAAAAGTTTGTATGTATATGTAAGTTTGCATTTGCAAAAAAATCAGATTTTTTTAAATTTTTTAAAGACTCAATCATACTTTGCATAGTAAAATAAGTTAATATATATTTCAAACTACCATTCAGTTTATTTTACTCTTATTTGGCATAAAAGTCTCTTGCTTATACAAAAAGCTATAAATTGTATAATAATCTAACAGAGTTTGTAGGGTGATACAGGTATCAAAATGGGTAGAGCGAAAACGCAATTAATGAATATTTTTCAGGTTATTTTTAATGGTTTTTTAATTTATATTAAAAACCTGATTCCTTTATCGAAAGTAATGATGTTTCCTGTTTTCGGACAAGTAATAGGAGTGTTTCTGATTCTTTACCCGTCATATTGGCTTACAAAAAACTCTTATACAATATTCCCAAGTGGGATTAATTCAGGAAATATATTATTATTTTTACTGGTACTTATCATAGCTATAACTCCAGGCTTCTTTATTTTTATTAAAGCCTTTTGGGAGTATATGATAGCTACAGTATCGTTAAATTCTATGATTGCTGCTATAAATAAACAAGGAAGTCTGAAAAATACAGAAATTAAGATTCAAAATCAAGCAGTTAAGCTTAGATCTAAAGATTATATTTCATTAATTATGATATTATCTTTAGTCTGGCTTGTGGCTCTTATTTTGCCTGCAATTATATTATTTACAGGTATTAATTCTGCTACAGTGATTGGATTTGTAGCATTAGAACTTGCTGCCATATTTATTGCAGCTATAATATCCATATATTTAAGCTTAACTTTTCAGGTATTTGCTTTTGAGAATATTTCGGTGATAAATGTATTAAAAAAAAGCTGGAGTCTCGTTGAAGGCAATTTTTGGAGGGCTTTTCTTTTAGGAATAATTTTATCCATTATAACCGGGGCAATAGTTCCTGCAATTTTTCAGACTTTAATAGAAATGACAGACTTAATATCGTACATAATTCATCCGGTTAAAGCATATACAGCAGCATTGTTTGGTAATTTTACACAATTAGGGCCTCAACCTTATTTTACAATCTGCTCAAACCCTGCTAATCCTACTGCTTGTATTACAGATATTTCCAGGACAGTAGTGTTAACTATAGCAGGAACAATAGTCACTGCTTTTATACTGCCTTTAGGCAGTGCTTGCTATACCCTTTTATACTTTGATGTTGTTAATAGAAAGAGCCCGAAGAAATAAGTGAGACGAATGTTTAGGTGTAAAAATTGTAAATCTGTAGATAATTTCGGCTTGATGATCAGTCCTACTTACAAAGGTAAGGGGGCGTATTCAGAAAGGTTCAACGAACACGGGGAAATTCTGATTAATGTTGATGGATACGAATTTATCCCTGATCTGGCTTTTATGAATTCTCATTCAGTTTGTAAATATTGTGGAGAAATTAAAATCTGGGAGTATTATTTTCCTAGATTTCACAATGAAGAAGACAAAAATAACAATTAGAAACTGTTTAATTATTGATTTTACTGAGGCAGGGACATTATTGAGTCATCTAAGAATTTACTTCGTATTCTACGATGACAAAATATAATATCCCTGCTTTTAATCAGCAAATACTTTGCTTAAATAAAGATTTTTATTCCTTACAGGACTTACGCAAAGTAAAAAATTAGCATAAAAAATCTACATCCTGATTTTTCTTTTTAAGGAAGAAGTGTCAGGATGTAGTTATGAACACAAATA
>MFRQ01000040.1 GCA_001784615.1 Candidatus Melainabacteria bacterium RIFOXYA2_FULL_32_9 | reverse complement strand
CCTTATTCCCACCAACTTGAATATTTTACTTAATTTACTGATTTTATTTTTCTTTATTTAACATACAAGCAATTCGAGTTACCCAAATAAATAAATTGGGGTTAGTAATTTTGGGCAAGAAATGTTTGAGTATTATATATTCTTCGTAGTCGTGTTAAATAAAAACATCATATTTTAGTACTATTGGATAAACGATCATAGCCAAGTAAAATAATAAGGGGTATTAGCCTAAATAACACAGGTTTTGCATATTTTTAACCGCTTTTAATGAGTTGGAGGCATGAGTGGAAAACTTCAAAAATAAAGATTATTATCAGATTTTAGGAGTTAATCCCAATGCTACTGAAAAGGAAATTAAAGCAGCATACAGAGCTCTTGCCAGAAAATACCATCCTGATGTAAATCCGGGAAATAAGCTATCTGAATCCAAATTTAAAGAAATTGGAGAAGCTTACTCATTTTTGATAAATGTTAGTAAGCGAAGACAATATGATATTTTAAAGGGATACAAAGAGCCAGCTAAAAAGGCTGATACTGAGCAAGCAAAAAAACAAGCAAAAGCCGCTTATTCTGAACAAAAAGATGAAGAAAATTTAAAAGCAGATTTTAAGCAACAAACAGAGAAGAAAACCTTTAATAGTGTATTTTCAGATATATTAAACGGTATTTTTACTAAGGTTAAAGATACTGATACTACAGTTAAAACTGAAAAACAAGCTGAACAACCTAAAGACCTTCCAAAACGTGGGGATGATATTACAGCAGATATTAGTATATCCATTGTAGAGGCGCATAATGGCACTGTAAGAAAAATAAATATTTTACATACAGATACATGCGGCCAGTGTAAAGGTAAAAGATATGTTAATAATAATCCATGTATTGTTTGTGGAGGAAATGGGGAAATTTCTACTCACAAGAAAATGAGTGTAAAAATTCCAGCTAATGTTAAAGAAGGCTCTAAAATTAAGATTGCAAATGAAGGAAATAAAGGTCGTAATGGTGGAGAAAATGGCGATCTTTTCTTAATAGTACATATACAAAAACATTCAATATTTACTTTTGATAATATTAATGTGCTTTGTGAAATTCCAATTACAGTTACTGAAGCAGCTTTAGGTACAGAAATTCAGGTACCTGCCGTTGATGGATTTGTTAATATGAAAATCCCTTCTGAAACTCAGTCAGGTCAAAAATTTAGGCTTGTAGGACAAGGAATTCTTGATTCAAAAACAAATAAAAGAGGAGATCAACTTGTTACCGTCAGAATAGAGATTCCTAAGAATTTAACTGATAAAGAAATTCAATTATTTCAGGAACTCGCAAGAATAAGAAAGTTTAATCCAAGAGAAAATATTATTTATGACAAAGAATGAGACAAATATTATTGAAATTTTTTCATCAATTCAAGGAGAGGGACCATATATAGGTTATAGGCAGCTTTTTATTAGATTTGCTCTTTGTAATTTAAATTGTGCTTACTGTGATACAGCATTTTCTCCTGAGGAATATTGCAAAATTGAGGTTTGTCCCGGGTCGGGTTCATTTAAACAGGTAAAAAATCCTGTTACAGTTGAACAATTGATACATGAGATTGATAGACTAAATTATTTTCACCATCATAGTTTGAGCTTAACAGGAGGAGAACCCCTTCTTAATAGTGAATTTATAAACAATTTTCTATCTGAAATTCAAGAAATAAAAGCAAATAATAATCTAAAAATTTATCTTGAAACAAATGGCACACTTTCTGAAGAGTTGATAAAAGTAATTAAAAATATTGATATTATTTCTATGGACTTTAAGCTTGAATCATCTTATGGAAAAACTGCTCCATGGGATAAGCACAGAGAATTTATAAATATAGCGCAGAAAAATAACAAAGAAATATTTGCAAAAGTTGTCGTTACAAGCAAAATTAAGCCAGAAGAGGTTTCTCAAATAATTAGTTTAATATCTGGTTTAGGCAAAAAGATCCCTGTGATTCTCCAGCCTGTGTTTTCAAAAGATAAAGCACTTATTCCAGAACCTGTAAAAGTAATGGAAATTCAAGAAGCTTTACTTAAAAAGTTGACCGATGTAAGGGTAATACCTCAGGTACATAAGTATTTAAGTTTGCTTTAGTTCACTTTTATTAGCGGCATAAATAGCAAAATTTTTTACCAAGCCCGAAGGGTGAGTCCTGACAATAATATATGTATTTTGTAATAAGCTTTTTATCATATCTAGTCTACAGCCTTTTCGGCCAAGCCAAGCTTGCCCTGCAAGGCTTTCGCTTTTACCTTATCAGGACGAATTTAAAAAATTTTTGCTGAAACTAAATCCTCAAAACCCATATATTATGTATAAAAGCAAAGCAGCTAATTATTGATTATATTTTGGATGTTCAATTAATCCAACACGATTAATAGGCCAGAATCTGAAATATGCTTTTCCTATAATTCTATCTTCAGGTAAAAATCCCCAGAATCTGCTATCCTGGCTGTTGCTCCTATTATCACCCATCATAAAATAATTGCCTTTAGGAACTTTAACCGATTCACAATACATGCCCGGTGAACAGCCTATTCTGGAAAATTCTCTTTTATATGACTCATTAAGAGGTTTTCCATTTATATAGACTCCTTCTCCATCTTTAATATTTATCATGTCTCCCGGGACGCCTATAATTCTTTTAATATATGCCGTATCAGAATTAAAATATCCTACTAATCTGGTAAATTTAGACCAGGGAGATTGATCAAGTTTTTCAAAAGGAGGATAAAATACAATGATATCTCCTCTTTGTGGTTTTGAGAAGCGTGTGCTAACTTTTTCAATAATTAATCTGTCACCTTCAATAAGCGTTGGTTTCATTGAAGCTGTAGGAATCCATCTTGGCTCTCCAAGGAAATTTCTTATTAAAATTACTAGAACAAGAACTACTATTACTGTTTCCAGGATTTCTCTGGTAAAATTCCAGGCTTTTCTATATTTTGATATGCCTTCTTGTTCACTTTCTGTAATGTTTTTATTTTCTTCAGTCATTATTTTTAATTTTCTCTTAGAATATCTATTTACAAAAAACTATGAATATCAATTTAATTTTTTAATTTATCTCATTTTATATTATTGCTCAATTTGAATATTTTTTCATAAGACTAGTATATTAAAAACATAGTTTAAACAATATTTTTATTTAGTATTGTCAGAAGCATTATTTTTGTTTGTTATACAATGCATAAAAAATGCATTAATCTTTCCCATAAAGTCTTCAAGGCTAATTGGTTTTGTAATATAGTTGTTACATCCAGCCTTTAGAGCTTTTTTAATATCAATTTCTTGAACATAAGCAGAAATAACGAATATTGGAAGATTTTTTGTAGAATCATCAGATTTTACAATTTTAATGATCTCAAGACCATCTATATCAGGAAGCTGAAGATCCATTAAAATAAGATCTATTTTGTCTTTGTACTCTTTGATTTTCTCAAGAGCTGTATTGCCGTCATATGCTTCAATAATCTCATATCCATAAAATACGAGAACATCTCTAATAAGTTTCATATTAGCTGTATTATCTTCAGTTATTAATATAGTACCTTTTTTATTCATTTATGAGATTTTCTGCTTTATTTTTATTATCTTGCCCATCTAATTCTATAATTGGAAGAGTAAAATAAAAAGTTGCTCCTTTTTCAGGCTCACTTTCCACCCATATTTTCCCACTGTGCATTTCTACAAGTTCTTTTGTAATTGTAAGACCAAGCCCTGTACTGCCTTGTCTTCTTGCATAAGAGTTATCTACCTGTTGAAATTTATGGAATATTTTTTCGTGATATTTGGGATCAATACCAATTCCATTATCCTTTACATAAATTCTTAGATTATTGTCAATCTTATCGATTCCAATCTCGATTTTATCTCGTTCTGGTGAAAATTTTGCTGCGTTACTTAGAAGATTATATAAAACTTGTTGAAATTTCCTATAATCGGCATATATTTCCACACTTTTATTTTTGCACAATATTTCGATAGTTATTTTTTTCTTATCTACAATAGCTCTTATTACATTAAGAACCTCACAAACAGCAGGATATACGGTGAATTGTTTTTTATAAATCTGCATTTCTTTTGCTTCAATTTTGGATAAATCAAGTAAATCATTAATCATGCCAAGAAGATGTATACCACTTGTATGTATGTCATCGATATATTCTTCTTGTTTTTCATTAAGAGAACCAAAGATTTTAAGTTTTAATGCTTCTGAAAAACCTATTATGGCATTGAGAGGGGTTCTGAGTTCATGAGAAATATTAGCGATGAACTCATTTTTTAACTTATCAGCTTCAAGTATTTTAAGATTTTGCTCTTTAATGACCTCTAGAGCTTTTGTCCTTTCGATAACATTTTCTTTTAATATTTTAAGTTGCATTTTAAACACATTACTTAATTCAGCGTCTTTAACCGAATAGGCAGCTGAACTTGTAAATGTTTCGGCTATTTTTAGATCTGCATTTGAAAAGAAATTCTCTTGCTCTTTAATAAGCACGATTATTCCAAATAAAGTTTCTCTGATAGTTAACGGGGATGCAATGTAAGAAAAAGGTAGATTTAGCTTTAAACCTAACCCTTTCATTAGATCCATAATTGCAGAATTTAATGAGATATCAGTAATAGTATCAGTATTAGCTTTATTGGATTTTATTAATTTGTTTAACAGGGAACTACCGCCAGGTAAGCTTCTTTCGTATTGCTTAATACTATCAATTAAATTTCTTGAGGCTTTTAAGTTTAGACTGTCTCCTTCAAGAAACATTATTACTGCTTTATCATAATTTATGATCGATCTTAAGTCATTTAGAATAAGTTCAAGGGTATCATCAAGTTCAAGATTTGAATTTAAAATCTTTGATACTTTATCTAAAGATTGAATTAGTTTTTTTATGCTACTTTCTTGTGAAAGTGCCTCAGAAAGTATGGTTGAAATAGCTGTAACTTTATTAGCTGTCTTTGAGAAAACGGTTTTTGTAGGTATAAATGTCTTATTTTTGGTGATAATATTTATTTCTTTAGATATTTCACCGGATTCAACAAGTTCATTTTTAATTTCACTTATTCTGAAGTCAAAAATATTTTGGATATTTAATGATTTTAATTCTTTATCGGATTTAATATCCAGAATATCAAGAGCAGCTTTGTTTGCACTGTTAACATTGCCTTCTTCATTGAATACAAATAAGGCAATTTCACTAGTATTATTTAGAACTTCCGTTAAATCTAATTTATTTTCCTGATCCAAATTTATTTATCCAATATAATAATATAAATGATGTTACATATATATTATATAAGTAAAGAGTTAACTTTGGGAATATCTTCATAAAATTTGAGTTAATTAAAGATGATTAAAGAAAAACCAAAAAGAATAGCAGTGGCTAGTTGCACAGGTTGGGCAACTGAAGCAGCTGGTAAAGTTATTGAATCAGGTGGAAATGCTTTTGATGCAGCAATATGTGCTGCTTTTGAGTTAATGATATCTAATCCTCTTATGTGTAGTATTGGCGGAGGTGGTTTTGCAGCTGTTAAATCAGCTAATGATGAAGTTAAGATAATTGATTTTTTTGATTGCATGCCGGGTAAGGGATTAAATAAAGGGTTATTTGGCAAGAATGCAAGAATAGTAGACTTACCGTATGGGACAGGAATTCAGGTTATATCAGGACATTCTTCAATTGGGGTTCCCGGTACTTTAAAAGGGCTTGAATATATTTCTAAACAATACGGACTTTTACCATTAAAGGAAGTATTACAGCCAGCTATAGCTAATGCAATAACCGGTGTTCCAATGAATTCACCTATGGCAAGATATTTGGCTATTTCGGCGGGTCCTTTACATTGGTTTACTGAATATTCAAAAAAGTTATTATCAACTCCGGATGGTGAAATTCCAAAAGAAGGATTTTTATATAAAAATCCTGATTTGGCCAACACCCTTAATTTAATAGCACAGTATGGCTCAGATATTGTGTATAAAGGAGAAATTGGAGAGAAAATTGTAAATGAAGTGCAATCAGGTGGGGGCATTCTTACACTTGAAGATCTTTCTAATTATGATGTCATAATTAGAAAACCTATATTTACTGAGTATGGCAAATATAAAATCTATACTAATCCTCCTCCATCTGTTGGCGGATTAACCCTAATTCAAATGTTAAAGGTAATATCAAGGCTGAATGTTACAGAATATAATCCAGTTATAGTTTCAAAATTAGGAAAGATCATACACACGGCACTAACAGACAGATATTCTTGTATAGAAGAAGGAAGAAAAGACTTTAAGGAATATTTTAAATTAGCAGAAGATAATTATATTCTTGAAAAGTATAAAAATATTTTACCAAGTCCAAGCACTACTCATGTATCCTGTGTAGATGATCTTGGGAATGCTTGTAGTATTACTATGAGTATTGGGTATGGATCTGGAGTTGCAATTCCAGAAACAGGAATATTAATGGATAATGTTCTTGGGGAATTGGAGCTTAATCCTCTTGGTTTTCATGCTCTTGATCCGGGAGAAAGACTTGTTAGTAGCATGAGCCCTACAATTATATATAATGATCTTAAGAAAGATATGTTAGTTTTGGGTACTCCTGGTGCATCCAGAATCGCTACTTCTTTGATGCAAATAATAATTAATATAAATAATTTGAATATGTCATTAAAAGAAGCACTTAGCGCACCAAGAATTCACTGGGAAGATAATAAATTTGCTCTTGAAGCAGGTAGAGATTTTGATGAATCTGAAATTCCTCCTGAATGGGAAGTAGTTAGATTTCCTGATATAGATATGTATTTTGGCGGTATTCAGTGCGTAAAATTATTTGGTGATGGAAATCTCGATGCAGCTTCTGATCCAAGGCGATGTGGAGTTGGTAAAGTATTTAAGATGTAGAGGTATAAATGTTTGATATTGCATTTACTCTGTTAATTCCAATTTTTCTAGGTTTTTTTGCTGGCTATTATTTGGATAAGAAACTTAATTCAAATATTCCGGTATGGACTATAGTGTTTACTATACTAGGAGTAATAACTGGAATGTGGAGCGTATATAAGCGTTATTCTAAATGATAATTTCTAAATTTTAATTTTATTTTTAAACATACGTAAGTAATAGATGATATTATTTTAGGCAAAAATCAGTATTTACATTTTTCTAAAAGTCTTTATACTATATGAATATATGATTATAACAATATAATTAATTTGAGCTGGACAATAGAAGAGGCTGGAAATTGGCACAAATAGAGTTTGGAGAGCACTGGATATCCCATTTGGGTCCATTAGAAGTACATATGGATACTCTTGTAACCACCTGGATTTCTATGATATTACTTATATTATTGGCTCTCGTAATTACCAGAAATCTCAATAGAATTCCAGATGGACTTCAATCATTTGCCGAAATGGTAATGGAATTTGTAGAAGGAATTTCCATTGATCAGATGGGTAAAGAAGGATGTAAGCATGTAGCGCTTATAGCTTCATTATTCTTGTTTATTCTTGTTGGTAATCTACTAGGACAATTGCCCTGGAGAATTTATCACCTGCAACAAGGTGAATTTGCTTCTCCAACCAATGATTTAAATGTTACTGTTGGACTTGCTCTTATAGTATCTGCATATTATTTTATAGCAGGAATATCTAAAAAAGGTTTGAGATACTTTAAACATTATCTTGAACCATTCTGGTTCTTGCTACCAATTAACATGTTGGAAGATCTTACAAGGCCACTCACATTGTCATTACGACTTTTTGGAAATATTTTGGCTGGAGAGGTTATTATTTTAATAGCTCTAGCATTTGTACCATTACTTGCTCCTATTCCTGTAATGTTATTTGAGTTATTTGTAGCCTTCTTACAGGCATTTATCTTTACAATATTGTCAGCATCATATATTGGTGCTGTGTTAGCTGAACATGATCATTAAAGAAATAATTGAGTATATTAGGAGGTAAATTTATTATGGATCCAAAAACTGCTGCTATATTAGCTATGGGTATCGCTGTTGGACTTGGAGCTATTGGTCCTGGAATCGGTATGGGTTTAGCTGTTGCTTCTTATATGGATTCTGTGACTCGTCAGCCAGAAGCAGAAAATAAAATCAAGCCATTCTTATTTATTGGTCTTGGCCTTATGGAAGCTCTTGCTATTTATGCATTGGTAATAGCACTTATTCTTCTTGCAACACAAGTATTAGCCTAATAATTTAGGATTAAAAGATGTTAGAGATAGATGGTACACTAATAGTAGTTATCATAAGCTTTCTTGCATTCATGGTCATAATGCAGAAGATTTTTTATGCTCCTATGACTGAAATTAGGCAGGATCGTAATAATTATATTAATGATAATTTAGAAAAGGCCAGAATAACACGCGAAGAATCTGGCAATATAGTTAAAGATTATGAAAACACGATTACACAGGCTAGAATAAAAGCTAATAATATTGTTTTTGACTCTACTTCATCTGCAAATAAAGATAAATCTCAAGTCATTGGAGACACCATGAATGAGGTGAATAATCAAGTTCAGATCGGAAGAGAAAGTATCTTAAATGACAAAAATAATGCAAGAGAAGCTTTAAAACCTCAAATTATATCTCTTGCTCACTCGATTTCTGCTAAAGTATTAGGTGAAGAAGTTCCTTTATCAGCAGGTTTAACAGAGGAAATGATAGATAAAGCATTGAACAGGTAATTTACGATGATTTTAGATAATTTATATTTAGTACTAGCGCAAGGCGAAGTTAGCGCTGAACCTATCGGAGATCCGCTGGAAGTTCTTTTCCACTCAAATGTTCTAAACTTTGTCTTGGTAATTGTTTTTCTTGTATGGTTAGCAAGAAAAACACAAGTTTTCTCTGCAATATCAGTAAAAAGAAATACAATAATTCAAAAAATTAAGATTTCAGAAACGGAAAAAGTTAATGCTGAAGCAGAACTTGTATCGACTAAAAAACAGGTAGCAAAGTCTGATGTAGAAGTTCAAATTATAACTAAAGAAGCAAAGGAGATTGCTTCTAGCTTATCCAAGCGTATTCATAAGGAAGCTGATATTGAATCCGATGAAATGCGAAATAAAGCACAAAGGATGTTACAAGCTGAAAGTGCAGTAGCTTCTAATGACGTTATGCAGGATATTTCAAAAGCTGCTTTTTATATAGCTGAAGAGCATATTAAGCAAGCAGTTGATGAAAAACTGCATAAAAAATATATTGATGAATTTATAGATAACTTAGAGAATTTAAAGGTATAGTTTTTGCTGTATGACTAAAGGAAATAATATAGGATTATCAACAATAGCTGATAGATATGCAATTGCCATGATTGATCTTGGTGAAAAAACAAATCAGCTTGATATACTTGGAGATGATTTATCAAAGATTAATAATACATTTAAGTCAAATCCTGAATTGCTTAAATTTTTGGAGCATCCAACCATTACTGCTGATGACAAAAAGGATGTTATTAATAAAATATTCAAAGATGCAGTGACTGATTATGCTCTAAGCCTAACAAAACTATTACTGGATCGAAATAGAATATTCTTGTTTCCTTATTTAGTAAGTCATTATAATGATATTCTGAGTAAAAAAAGAAATATTACTGTAGCTAAGATTATTACAGCAATTGATATTGATGATGACACAAAAAATAGAGTTAAAGACAAACTTGAAAAGGCTTTAAGTTGTAGTATTAAGCTTGAAACAAGAATCAATCCCGACATAATTGCAGGTATGGTGATAAAAATTGGTGATAAAATCATAGATGGTAGTATAAAAACAAAATTAGAGAATATGAAAAAGCAGCTAATATAGAGGTATAAATATATGACTAGCATTAGACCTGATGAAATAAGCTCAATAATTAGAAGTAAGATTGAACAGTATGAAAGTATACTTGAAATTTCTGATGTAGGTACTGTTATTGAGGTTGGTGATGGTATTGCAAGAATCTATGGCCTAAGGAAGGTAATGGCGAGTGAGCTAATTGAGTTTCAAGATGGTCATGGAACACTTGGCTTAGTACTTAACCTTGATGAAGATAGTGTTGGTGCTGTTGTACTTGGTGAATATAAATATATTAAAGAAGGAATGATAGCTAAAACAACAGGAAAAATTGCTTCTGTTCCTGTTGGTGAAGCTTTAATCGGAAGAATTATAAATCCTATCGGGGAACCTTTGGATGGAAAAGGACCAATTAATACAACTAAAACCAGAGCAGTAGAAAGAGTTGCTCCTGGTATAGTTGAGAGAAGATCAGTTTACCAACCATTACAAACAGGTCTTACTTCAATTGATGCTTTAACTCCTATAGGAAGAGGCCAAAGGGAATTAATTATTGGTGATAGACAGACAGGTAAGACAGCTATTGCAATAGATACAATTATTAACCAGAAGAATTATGATGTTATTTGTATATATGTTGCAATTGGACAAAAAACTAGTTCTATTGCACAAATAGCAAAAGTCTTAGAAGAAAATGGAGCTATGGATTATACTATCATAGTTGCAGCTTCTGCTAATGAAACTGCTCCTCTTCAATATATTGCGCCATTTGCAGGAGCTTCTATTGGAGAAGAATTCATGGAGCAAGGTAAACATGTTTTGATAATTTATGATGATCTAACAAGACATGCCTGGGCATATAGAACCATGAGTTTATTACTCAGAAGACCGCCTGGTAGAGAAGCTTATCCAGGAGATGTTTTCTATCTCCATTCAAGATTATTGGAAAGGTCGGCTAAATTATCCGATAAATTAGGTGGTGGTAGTTTAACTGCTCTTCCAATTATTGAAACTCAGGCTGGCGATGTTAGTGCTTATATTCCTACAAACGTAATCAGTATTACAGATGGCCAAATTTTCCTTGAAACAGATTTATTTAATGCTGGTATAAGACCTGCTATTAATGCTGGTATTTCAGTTTCAAGGGTAGGTGGGGCTGCTCAAACTGCTGCAGTTAAGTCTGTTGCTGGAAGATTAAGACTTGACCTCGCACAGTTTAGGGAGTTAGAAGCATTTGCTCAATTTGCGAGTGATCTTGATAAATCCACTCAGGAACAATTAAGAAGAGGCCAAAAATTAATTGAGTTACTTAAACAGCCTCAATATAGTCCATTATCGGTTGCTCAAGAGTATACGATACTTTTTGCTGCTGATAAAGGTATACTTGATACGATTGATAGTGATAAAATATCTGAGTTTAAAACAGAATGGTTTAAATATTTGACTGCAAACTTGCATGACGTGGAAACTAAACTAAATGTTGGTAAAAAACCATCTGATGAAGAGCAAGAGATGCTCTATAAGACTCTAGTAAGATTTAGAGATTCTGTATTTACAACAGTAGCAGCTTAGGAATAGATTATGCCTAGTTTAAGAGATATAAAAAGACGAATAAAGAGTATCCAGAATACTCAAAAAATAACTCAAGCAATGCGAATGGTAGCTGCTGCTAAGGTTAGAAGAGCAGAAAGCAAGGTAAAGGCATCAAGACCGTTCTCAAATGAATTGGTAAAATCCTTTCAAAGGCTTCTGGCAACTAATCCTGATGTTCAAAGTGGCAATGTTCAATCTAGTAAGGCTTTGGACAATTATCCTGCTTTATTAAGCCGAAGAGAATTAAAGTCGGTGGGTTTATTAATTGTAAGTTCTGATAGAGGACTAGCAGGTGCTTATAATGCTAATGTTGTGAGAAAAGCTGTTGCCAGAGCTAAAGAGTTAGAGAAAGATGGAATAAATACTAAATTTTTTGTAGTTGGTTTAAAAGGTGTAAGTGCATTAAAAAGAGCTCATGTTGACATCACAGAAACGTATGTGAGAATGCCTGCTGTTCCAACAATAGGTGAAGCTAATGTAATAGCTGAAGACTTATCTGAATACTATATAAAAGGAGATATTGACAGGATTGAGATTATAACCACTCATTTTAAATCGATGTTGTCATTTGAGGTTCAGTTGTGGCAGCTTTTACCTGTATTAATTCCTGTTGAGTCTTTAAATGAAGAAGAAACAAGAATTCGTTCTGAGATGATTTTTGAACCAAGTCCTGAAGCTGTTTTACAAAAAATAGTTCCTCTTTATGTAACAAATAGAATTTATCAGGCATTAATTGAGGCTTCCGCAAGCGAACTTGCTGCAAGGATGTCGGCTATGGCCTCTGCTACCACCAATGCTGGTGATATGATTCGGCATTTAACAATTGTATATAATAAAGCAAGGCAAGCAGCGATTACACAGGAAATTCTGGAAGTAGTAAGCGGCGCTGAAGCTTTATAGATAATTATTGAATAATAGTCTTTATAAATTTATACAGCATCCTTAATTAAGGATGCTGCTTTTAAACTCCTTATACTATTTTCAATAAAGTATATTAATTCCGTCACTGGTGCTAATGCACATAATTAAGTCCTCGTTGGAATGATTGATGACTTAAATAAGTGATGTTATTA
>MFRQ01000039.1:12650-15991 GCA_001784615.1 Candidatus Melainabacteria bacterium RIFOXYA2_FULL_32_9 | reverse complement strand
AAGTATATTCAATATTAGAATATGCTGTATCCGTTCCTTCATCTAAATTCTCGGTTATTACATCATTTACATCATCTACATAATAAATATCGTCTCCAGCTTCACCTAATAAGGAATGACTTCCATTATAACCATACAATGTATCATTATCTGCTCCACCATTTAGAGTGCTATTTCCTGAATATATTCCTTCTGCATTATACACATAAAGCATATCATTGCCAGCATCACCATTTAAGATATTGCTTCCATAATATCCATTGATTTCATCATCGCCTAAACCACCATTTAGAGTATTATTCCCTAGATTTCCATCAATATAGTTATCTAATGCATTGCCTGTACCATTAATAGATGAATCTCCCAATAAAATTAAACCTTCTACGTTATCTGATAATGTATAAGTAATGAAGGTACCAATATAATCGGTACCTTCATCAAGATTTTCAGTTACAATATCATTAACATTGTCTACATAATAAACATCATCTCCTGTTCCGCCGGACATGGAGTCGATGTCTATTCCACCATCCAGAGTATCATTGCCTGCCAGACCTGAGATGGAGTTTGCTCCGTCGTTACCTGTCAGAGTGTTGGCATTGGCATTGCCTGTAATGTTTATATCTCCCGAGCCTGTGACGGTTAATTTTTCAACATTAGCAACTAAAGTATAGTTAACACTTGTAATGATCTCATCATAGCCAGCATCTGCATCTTCAGTTACTACATCATTAACATCATCTACATAGTAAATATCATCACCAGTTCCACCAATCATAGTATCCGCACCTGAGCCACCATCTAATGTATCATTACCGGCATAATCAGTTAAATCATTGTTTCCGCTGTTGCCCATTAGATAATTATCTTGATTATTACCTGTAAGTCCATAATTAGAAGTTCCAAGTAGGATCATAGCTTCCACATTGGTAGGAGCAGCAAGTCTTTTATACGTTTCAATATAATCATAACCACCATATATATCCTCAATTATAGTATCAGCGTCAGTATCATTATAAATATAATAAATATCATCTCCTGTTCCACCATAAAGAGTGTCAGAACCATCATTACCTCCGCCTCCTCCATCAAGAGTATCATTTCCTGCATAACCATACAGTGTATTATTGCCACTATTACCTTTAACAACGTTATTACTGCTATTGCCATAACCATTAATATTATTTGAGTCTATTAATGTTAGATTTTCTAAATAATCCCCCAAAGTATATTGAATACTAGATTTAACTGTATCTATTCCTCCCCCTACATATTCAACAATAGCATCTAGAGAATTGTTAACGATATAAGTATCATCTCCAGTACCCCCAATCATACTATCATTACCCATAACCGCCCATATATTATTAATATCATCACCATCAAGAATGTCGTTGCCATCTCCACCATAAATGGTATCACTGCCACTCATTCCTTTAATAGAATCAGCACTTACTGTTCCATTTAATAAATTATTAAAACCATCACCAATAATATCTGCCATTGTAAAACTCCTTCTAAACTCTAAAACCAAACACGTGAATTTTTTATACTGTGTTTTAATAAAAACATGGGGCATTATACCAAAAAGGATGAAAAGTTAATTTCACATATTTTCGGTTTTATAAAGAAAATAGCAAAATTCAAATTTATACATCAAAAAGTGTAAATTTGTATCTGGTTAAAATGGGCTGATTAGGCTAATGATATAATATTAACAACTAACACAGATTTTTAATTAACTAAAATCAACTTATCGGAATTATATGTCTAAACTAACTCAAGATAAACTTTCAGAAGCTTTACAGTGTCATAATACTGGAATGTTGAAGGAAGCTGGTCTTCTTTATGGCCAGATATTACAAGAAGACCCAAATAACCCTGAGGTACTTCATCTTTTTGGCATATTATTAAGTCAAATTGGTGATTTTGATACTGCAATAGCAAGTATACTTCAAGCTGTAGAATTAAATCCTGCAGACAATTATTATTGTAGTCTTGGTAATGTCTGTTTTGATAAAGGAGACACAGATGCAGCATTAAATTGTTATTTAAAGACAATTGAACTGAACCCCAGAAATCTGGAAGCATATAATAACCTTGGAATGGTTTATACAAACAAAGAAATGATAAAAGAGGCCATTGCTTGCTATCAAAAAGCTATTGAAATAAGTCCTAACTGCCCTGAAATATACAACAATCTTGGAACAGTTTTTTTTGAAATCAATGAAATCAAAGAAGCCATAAAATGCTATGAAAAAGCTGTTGAATTAAATTTTTCTTACGTACAAGCATATTTTAATCTCGGAAACGCCTACAAAGGTAACGAGAAACTCAATAAAAAAGTTGAAAACCCCGAATATTTAGATAAAGCTGTTTATTACTACAAAAAAGCACTTGAATTAAAGCCTGACTTTATAGATGCATATATAAACCTTGGAAAAGTATATTTTTACAAAAATGACACAACAGAAGAAATGAATTGCTACAAAAAAGCTCTTGAATTAAACTCTAACTCAGCTGAAATTTATAACAACATTGGAAATCTAAGTAAAGATAACGGCAAAATAGAAGAAGCAATCACATATTTTGAAAAAGCTGCTGAACTTGACCCAAATAATGGTGATGTTTATTCCAATCTTGGAATTTGTTATCTTTCTCTCAAAAACTTTGAAAAAGGATGGAAATATTACCAATGGAGGTTACATGACAGTGAGTTTCATAAAGAAAGAATCGCAAAAATTAAGCAACCATTATGGGATGGCAGCTCTATAAATGGCAAAACCATATATATATACCACGAGCAAGGTTTTGGGGATACTATAAATTTTGTAAGATATCTTCCTTTATTACATTCGTTAGGAGCTAAAGTATTATTTAAACCTCAAAAAGGACTGGAAGAATTATTAAAACAAAGCGATCTTAAAGCAGAAATTATTGATAATTCTACTCCAGATGAATCGATAACCTTTGATACTCACACTTCACTTCTAAATTTGCCTTATTTTTTAAAGGCAAACTCAGAAAATATACCTTTTAGTGAAGGTTATCTAAAATCTGATCCTGAAAAAGTTAGATTCTATAAGGAAAAATATTTTAACAATGACTGCTTTAAACTTGGAATAAACTGGCAATGTAAGAATCTTTATCATATACACCAATACAGATCTATTTCTCACATCAGTTATTTTTATCCATTTACTCAATTTGACAAGGTAAAGGTATATTCATTCCAAAAAGGTTGTGGTACCGACCAGCTTATAGACTTACCAGACGGTATAGAAATAATAAATTTAGGAGATACTTTTAATGATTTTTCTGATACTGCTGCAGCATTAGAA
>MFRQ01000039.1:12295-12600 GCA_001784615.1 Candidatus Melainabacteria bacterium RIFOXYA2_FULL_32_9 | reverse complement strand
ATAAAACTTTTCAGGAATATATAAAATAGCCAGCAAAGGGGATCGAACCCTTGACCTACAGTTTACGAAACTGTTGCTCTACCGACTGAGCTATGCTGGCATGTTTGTCTTATGATTTTAGTCTTTTATCTATTTTTCTGCTTTAAGCTTTTTGAGAACTTAATTTATAATTAATTATAATCTATAAAAAATCAATATAAAATACAGTTGTTAATGATATAAAAACCCAAAAAGCAATTTTTGCTAAATCCCTGTTTTTTTATATATATAATATATAAAATTAAGAATGGGGACGCATATTATGA
>MFRQ01000039.1:0-12276 GCA_001784615.1 Candidatus Melainabacteria bacterium RIFOXYA2_FULL_32_9 | reverse complement strand
TGATGAAATTGAAAATACAGGGGACACAATAAGAAGAAAGAATAAGATTAAAGCCAAAAACCTAATGAATATAGCTGTAAGCTTTAATGATGAAGAAACTCTACAAAAAATACAAAATGTACTATTTAGCCTGTCTCCTGAAGAAATGCAAATTTTTAAAAACTATCTTAATGAGAGAAAATTTCTCAGAATGTCAAATCATAATTCAGAAGAACAAAAAGTAATCAATAAAATTGTAGGTATAGCAGTATCATCTGTTCCAAAAGATAAATATTTAAAGGATATATATGAGGAATACACCAAAAATCTAAATATTATTGATGAAATAAAAATTAGATTGACTAAAACAACCAATTATAAAGAATTAAATATACTTATGGAAAAATTAGATGATTATAATGAAAGAAATGTTGAGTTATTAAATATGATTAATAATCGGGTAGAACAGTAATATTATATTAAATTAATCAGTTTTGGCCAAAAAATTAATACTCCAACAACTGTTGCTGTTATTGCGCTTATAAATACTGCACCTGCTGAAATATCTTTTGCCATTTTTGCAAGAATTGAATATTTATTACCAAAATAAGCATCTATTACAAACTCGATAACAGTGTTTATAAGCTCAGCAAATAACATAAAACCAATAGTTAAAACTAATATAGCTAATTCAACTGTCGATAATTCTAGCAAAATGGCTGCAATGATTACTCCAGTTCCGATAAATAAATCAGCCCTAAAGTTTCTTTGTGATTTTAATGCAAGCATCAAGCCTCTTATTGCAAACTTAAGGCTTATGAATATGTTAGATGCTTTATATTTGGTCATTTATAAATCTTTCTTTACCTGAATATCTTACACTAAATATTTGATATGAGTTCATTTTGAATATTTAACATGCTTTCAAGAGATTCTTCATCTGGATGATCAAATCCAAAAAGATGTAAAATCCCGTGGCTCAAGAGAAAGAAAAATTCTTCTCTCAATGTTTTGCCCTCTTCTTCAGATTGAATTTTTGCTGTTTGTGCAGAGATTATAATTTCTCCCAGAAATATTTGATTATCTAAAATAATCCTGGTTTCAGGACTATCTGCAAAAAGAGCAAAAGATATTACATCTGTGGCGTTATCTTTTTCTCTATAATCTCTGTTTATTTCTCTAATTTTGCTATCATCACAAATTAAGATATCTATACAAAGATTATAATCATTTAAATTATATGTGTTTAATTTTGAATGAGCAGTGATTTTAGGGTTTTTAACCAGATAATCTAGCATATTGCAGCTAATTTTTTCCAGCTCAGCCTCATTAATAAGGATCTCATCCTGTTCATTAGTTAAAGTAATGCAGTATTTATCCATTCTTTTCTTCTTTTACTTCCTGCTTTTTTTGGGATTCTCTAACAAGATCTTCTTCAATCTTTTTTGCAGATTGGGCTAATTGGATGTTAATATTAGTTTTTTGTCCCAACTCTTCAAGAATATTCTCGTGGTATTTAATTCTGTGGTGCTGCATACCCCTTAAAATTCTATTAAATGTTGAGGCTACGGTTTTTATATCTTTTTGAGTTAGAGGACTTTCTGATAATTGTCCATCAAGAAGTCTTTCTTTAATGATTTTATCTATTACTTCCTCTATTTCTGTAGGAGTTGGATTTTTTATGGCTCTAACAGCAGATTCAACAGCATCAGCAAGCATAAGAATAGCTGTTTCTTTAGAGGCCGGTTTTGGTCCTGTATACCTGAATTGTTCTTTAGATATATTATCAGAACCTTCTGTTTCCAAGGCCTGTTTATAGAAGTAAGCTGCTAATCCATCTCCATGGTGCTGTATAATAAATTGATGAATAATATTAGGTAGCTTATATTCTTTTGCTAATTCTATTCCATCTTTAGGATGTGCTGTTACAACCATTTTGCTTAATCTTGGATTTAATTTTTCGTGCGGATTCTCTATTCCAAAATAAGATTGATTTTCAACAAAGAATAAAGGTCTTTTTAACTTACCAATATCGTGATAAAAAGCCCCTACTCTAGCTAGGATTGGGTTAGCACCAATAGATTCAGCTGCGGCTTCAGCTAAATTGCTAACCATTAAGCTGTGATGATATGTTCCGGGAGCTTCAAACTGTAATTTTTTAAGTAATATTTGATTATGATCCGCAAGTTCTGCAAGACCGTAAGGAGTGATTATTTTAAAAGCGCTTTCAATTAATGGCAAAGTTCCAAGTGCAATAATACCACTAATTATACCACTTACAAACCCTAAAGTGACTTCAGTTATTGTTAATCCTAGATTTGCTTCTTCGAATTTGTTTTGTAATAAGTAAATACTTAAAATTATAAGTACTTGAATGAGGGCTACATCAAAACCTGCTTTGACAAGGTCCATTCTTCTATAGTAATTAACAAGGCTTGCTGTGAATGTGGCAATCATGCCGCCTATCATAAATACTGTGATTGCTTCAATTCTATACTGTAAAGATACACCTATTATGGTAATAAGAAGTATTGTAGCTATTAATGATATTCTTGAATTAGTAAATATAGTTAAAAGAATTGCAAAGGCAGGAATTGGGATTATATATACCGGTATACTTGCCGGTAAACTAACTGCAAATATAACTACTGATATAGCTAATAGTGACATAAGTGATAAATAGGAAGGGGTTGTATATTTAGAGTCAAAGTTAATTAGAAAATACGCCATGGTATATAAGCATATTCCAACTAAGCATAGAACACCAATTATTCCGGTTAAATCCAGAGGAGAAGCATTGTAACCAAGCTTTTTTAAAGCATCTATTTGAAGCTTAGTTACGTATTCTCCGGTTGAAACTATTTTTTCGCCATTTTTAAAGGTAACTACCACGGGGCTGACTGATTTCATTGCATTTTTTTTAGCGATTGATGTTGCTAATTCATCGACAACTCTGTTTGGATAAAGTATTTTTCTAATTAGTATTGTTGTTGTTCGTTTTTGGATTTTTGGAAGAGAATCATCAATATTTTCGACAATAAACTCATCTGCGTACTTTTTAATTGATAATTCTTCGCTTGAAACCCCATTTTGTAGAATCTTTTCCAGGGCGTTTTGTGATTCATAAGAAATTTTTAAGAAATTCTTATCTGATGTTTTAAACAAGTAAACGATAATTGAAGGATCAAAGAAAGAGTTTTCTCCCGGTTCACTGAGTAAATCGGCTATTTTTTGTTTCTTTATTTGATATGTGCTATTTTCTGCTCTAATCAGTTTTACAGAAGCTAAAAGATCTTTTAAATCTGATTTTATATCTTCACTTCTAGTGTCTTGAGGTGGAGTTAAAATAGGACGAATTCTCTCTGACCATTCACGTTTTCTTCTTTCCGTTTTTTCTGTATCAACAACGTGAATGGTTTTTGTAGAGACTATATCCTTTTTGCTTCTTCCATTCTCAATTATGTTCTGAAACAGATAATAACGACTTGATAACAGCACTGTAAGTACAATTAAAGTGATAAGAAAGATTATTATGTTTATGCTTTTGGGAGAAGATAATATGTCTGTTATTTTTGATATATATTTTGATTTATCTATCAATACTTAATACCTTTGCTTATTTGTGTACTTGAACTAACTTACTATTTTATACCTTTTCTATCAATACAACAATATTCTATCAATCTTAAGGACTATATTCTAATTAAAAAGAAAATTTATTTAGGTAGGTTAAATGAAAGTATTAGCTTGAATTTAAATATATCAAAGAACATAGGATAAAAATATATTTTTATCATTTATTTTGTGTGAATATTTCATATTATTTTTATATAAGAAGTTATTATTGTTTTTTTGTGCAGAGTTGATGGTACCTGATATTGTAATTTTGTATTATTGGTGATAATATTAAAAAGTCTCGAAAGAGAGTGGGTGACTTGCCCACTCTCTTCTGCCTAAAAGGAAGAAAGTGTTTAGAGAAACCATAAAATCAGGATAAAAATGACAAATAATATAAATAAAAAAGATATTTTGGAAAAAATAACCCCTGTTATTGAGGATATTGCACATCAACTAGGTTTGATTGTGCTTGAAACCAATTTTGTACAAGAAGCAGGAAGATGGTGTCTTAAGATTTTTATATATAGTCAGGATCATCCTGTTACTCATGTTGATTGTGAAAATTTAACAAGGGGCCTGAATGGTTATCTCGATACTTTAGTTCCTATCCCTTACTGTCTCGAGGTTAGCAGTCCAGGATTAGAAAAAACTCTAAAATCGACAGTGGAGTATAATATATTTAGAGGCAAAAAAGTTGAGATTAAATTAAAGCAGCCGGAGGAAGGGCTTAAAAAGTTTTTAGCAAAAATCATAGATTACAATCCGGAAACCGGATTAAAAGTTCAGGTACTGGATACAGAAAAAGAAATAATTATAAAAGATCAAAATATTTCTTCGGTTAAATTAAAAGCTGATTTTTTAAAGTATAAAGGAGATTAACGTGATTAAAATAGGAGCAGCACTTCTTGAAGCAACAGAGCAATTAGAGAGAGAGAAAGGTATTCCAAAAGATATAATTATCAGATCTCTTTGTGATGCAATGGTTACAGCTTACAAGAAACATATTAGATCTCAAGACGTCTCTAATATTGAAGCTCAAGTTATTGAATCTACAGGTGAATTAGGCGTATTTCGTCGTAAAGAGGTAGTAGAAGAAGTAGAAAACGAGCTTACAGAAATAACTCTTGAAGAAGCTAAAAAAATTGACAAGCAAGCAAAGCTTGGAGAAGAAGTTTTAATTGAGGTTACTCCTGATGACTTTGGACGAATTGCTGCTCAATCTGCAAAACAGGTTATTGTTCAGCGTATTAGAGAAGCTGAAAGGAAGTTAATCCTTGAGGAGTTTACCGAAAAGAAAGGTACTCTTACTACTGGAATAATTCAGAGAGTTGAATCACGAAATGTAATCGTTAGTATAGGTAAAATTGAAGCTATTTTACCTACAAGAGAACAAATACCGGGTGAATATTACAGAGTTAATGATAGAATCAGGGTATATGTTCTTGATGTTAAAGAGACTACACGTCTTCCTCAAGTAATAGTTTCTCAGGTTCATCCAAGAATTGTTCAGGAGTTGTTTGAATTAGAAGTTCCTGAAATTGAAGATGGAATTGTTGATATTGTATCTATAGCAAGAGAAGCTGGTTATAGAACAAAAATAGGTGTTGCAAGTAATGATCCTGAAGTTGATCCTGTAGGAGCTTGCATAGGACCAAGAGGAAGCAGGATACAGACTATCGTAAATGAACTTAAAAATGAAAAAATTGATATTATTAGATACTCTGATGATCCTGTAGAATACATTATTAATGCACTTTCTCCAGCAAGAATAGTATCAGTTGAGATTCTGGCAAATACAGAAGAAGTTAGAGAAGCTCTGGTTATAGTTCCGGATGATCAGTTGAGTCTAGCTATCGGAAGAGAAGGACAAAATGTTAGACTTGCTCATCGCTTAACCGGATGGAGAATCGATATTAAGAGCTTAAGTCAAATTGAATCTGAAGAAGGTTCATATAATTACGGTGAACAAGAAGAGTATGAAGAAGAGGACGCTTGATAAAAAAGATATAATTAGAAGATGTGTTGGATGCGGTGAATTAAAAGAAAGATCTCACCTTGTAAAAATTACAAAAACACATGATACCTGTGAGGTAGTTATATCACCAACTTCCAGACATTTTGGCCGTTCTTCATATCTTTGCTACAATAAAGAATGTCTGAAAAATGCAATAAAGAAAAGAAGATTGCAAAAGGCATTAAAGAAGGAGATATCAGCTTCAACATTGGAGCATTTAGAAAATATAATACACAAATAAATTGTGTTAAAAATAGTACAATAATATAAAAGGGCAGAAATTAGGAGATAATTATACAATGACAGCAGAAAAAGTTAGAGTTTATGATTTAGCAAAAAAATTGGGGCTTCCAAACAAGGAAGTTATTGATCTTCTTGCTGAAAAATTAAATGTTGAAGTCAAATCACATGCCAGCACTATTACTAAAGAAGAAGCTGACAAATTAACCAATTCAATAAATGCTGCTCCATCTCCTCAAAAAACAAAAGAACCTGCTCAATCAAAAGAATCTCCTAAAACTTCACCAGAAAAAGTTCAAAGCCGAGAAGAAAAAACAGAAATTAGACCGCCTCAAGATAGAACAGGTCAGAGACCACCATATGATAGAACTGGCCAAAGACCGCCTTATAATGGAACCGGTCAAAGGCCTCCATATGACAGAACAGGTCAGAGACCGCCTCAAGATAGAACAGGTCAGAGACCACCATATGATAGAACTGGCCAAAAACCGCCTTATAATGGAACCGGTCAAAGGCCTCCATATGACAGAACAGGTCAGAGACCGCCTCAGGATGGAACAGGTCAGAGACCTCCATATGATAGAACTGGCCAAAGACCGCCTTATAGTGGAACCGATCAAAGGCCTCCATATGACAGAACAGGTCAGAGACCGCCTCAGGATGGAACAGGTCAGAGACCTCCATATGATAGAACTGGCCAAAGACCACCTTATAGTGGAACCGGTCAAAGGCCTCCATATGACAGAACAGGTCAGAGACCGCCTCAGGATGGAACAGGTCAGAGACCACCATATGATAGAACTGGCCAAAGACCACCTTATAATGGAACCGGTCAAAGGCCTCCATATGACAGAACTGGTCAAAGACCTCCTCAGGATAGAATGGGTCAGAGACCTGATAATAGGCCTCAAATTCCTACTAAAAAACCTGTAATTTCAAGAGAAGATGTTGAAGTATCTAAAACACCTGGCAGAAGAGAGGTTTTTGGTAAGAAAAAAGATAAACATAAAGAGAGAGAAACGGTTTTATCAAAAGAAGAAAAACTCGAACAAACCAAACTACAGGAATTAAAGAAGAAAAAAAGAGAAATAGAAGAACAACAAGAAAAAGAAAAAATTACCCAAGTTGTAATTAATGTGCCTCTTAGTGTTGGTGAATTAGCTTCAAAGCTTGATGTTAATGTAGCTGATGTTATAAAACAGCTCATGATGTCTGGATTTTTGGCTACTGTAAACCAGACAATAGATACTGCAACAGCAAAAAATGTGTCTGAAGCATTAGGGTTTACAGTAATTGAAGAGAAAGCTGAGGAAGCTAAAGAAGAGGTTAAAGAGCAAGAAGATATTGATGAATCAAAGCTAGAATTTAGAGCTCCAGTGGTTACAATTATGGGGCACGTAGATCATGGTAAAACAACACTTCTAGATTCAATTAGATCAATAAGACATAAAATTGTTAATACAGAAGTTGGCGGTATTACTCAATCTATTGGTGCTTATACAGTAAGAATAGATGGTAAAAAAATAGTATTTATTGATACTCCTGGTCACGAAGCCTTTACAGCAATGAGAGCAAGAGGTGCTCAGGCGACAGATATAGCTATTCTTGTTGTTGCAGCTGATGATGGTATAATGCCACAAACCATTGAAGCTATTAGTCACGCTAAGGCTGCAAAAGTACCAATTATTGTAGCTGTAAACAAAATTGATAAAGCAGGAGCTGATCCTGATAGAGTTTTACAGCAGCTAACAGAATATGATCTCGTTCCTGAAAAATGGGGTGGAGATACTGTATGTGTTGAAGTAAGCGCCCTTCAGGGAACGAATATTGATACGCTTCTTGAAATGATTATCTTAGTATCTGAATTGGAAGATCTTAAAGCTGATTACAACAAAAAAGCTACAGGTGTAATTATCGAAGCCAAGCTTGATAAAGGTAAAGGTGCCGTCGCAACTTTACTGATTCAGGCAGGTACTTTAAAAGTTGGTGATTATGTTGTAGCTGGCAATGTTTGTGGAAAAGTAAGAGCTTTATTAAGTGATGAAGGTGAAAGAATAAATGAAGCCGGACCAAGCACACCTGTTGAAATTTTAGGTCTTGCCGAGGTTCCTCAGGCTGGTGATAAATTCGAAGCTGTTGAGAGTGATAAAGAAATGAAAACTATTATTACTCATAGAAAAGAAGAAGAGAGAACATCTCGTCTTGATGCAATAGCACCGGCTCAGGTAAGAAAAGAAATGATCATCCAGAATCAAGAACAGGCTAAGGATCTTAATATAATTATTAAAGCAAATACTCATGGTTCAGCTGAAGCAGTAAGTGCTGCATTACAACAACTTGTTTCTAAACAAATATTTGTGAAAATTGTTCACGTTGGAATTGGTGATATTTCAGAAGCTGATGTTATGCTTGCAGATGCAAGTAATGCAATAATGATTGGATTTGCTGTAAAAGAAGATGCAAATGCTTTAAGAGTTGCTACTAACGTCGGTGTTGATATTAGAAAATATGATATTATCTATCAAATTCTTGATGATATTGAGAAAACAATGCTCGGTCTTTTACAACCAGAAATTAAAGAGGTTGAAATAGGTACAGCTGAGGTGAGACAAATATTTAGTATTGGAAAAACATCCAAAATAGCAGGTTGCTATGTATTAGATGGTAAAATAATCAGAAATAAAGTTGCAAAAGTCATTAGAGATGGCAAAGAAATATATAAAGGTGTTATTGATCAGTTAAAACGTTTCAAAGATGACGTAAAAGAAGTCGCTTCTGGTTATGAATGCGGTATATCATTCAGTAAATTTAATGATATTCAAGAAGGAGATATTATTAAAGTATCAACTATGGAAGAAATTGAAAGGGAAGTTTTAGTTTAAGTAATAACCGACATGGTCATTACTAATATGTAATAAACCGAATAAAATTTTATTACTTTATTAAGAAAGCTTAAGTTTCCTGAGTTTCACCAGTTTTGGGGGTAATTATTATGTATACAAGAAGCGATCGTATAAGAAAAGCACTAATTAAAGAAATCAGCGATATAATACAACGGCATGTGAAAGATCCTCGTATTTCAGGGATTGTATCAGTTACAGATGTTGAAGTTTCTGCAGATTATAAGTATGCAAAAACCTATGTTAGTGTTTTTGGAACTGAGGAGCAAAAGGAACAGACATTAGAAGCTCTTCAGGATTCTACTCCTTATATCAGAAGCGAAATTGGTAAAAGAGTGAGACTAAGATATACGCCAGAAATTGAGTTTATCAGAGATGATTCTCTTGAAAGAGGAAGTAGAATTACAGAGCTGATTGACAAGATATCAAGAGGTGAATTGTAGTTTGGTTTCAGGCAATTTATTTGGAATAATAAACGTTAATAAACCGGTAAAATTTACTTCTCATGATGTGGTAAGCAAACTTAGAAAAATATTAAATATTAGACAAATAGGTCATACAGGAACCCTTGATCCCTTAGCGGTTGGGGTTCTTCCTGTATGTATAGGTAAAGCAACAAGAATTATTCAATATCTGGAAGGTTCAAAAGCTTACAGGGCTTATGTTAAGCTAGGAATAAGGACAAATACTTATGATGCAGATGGTGAAATTATAGAAGATAATCCCGTTAATTTGGATTTGCAAAGAATTCAAGATGCATTAAAAGAGTTTCAGGGTGAAATAACACAAAAACCTCCTATATATTCAGCTGTTCATTATAAAGGAAAAAGATTATATGAATACGCAAGGGCTAATATTGAAGTAGAGGATATTCCTGAGCGTAATGTTCATATTAATTCAATAGAATTATTGGATATATTAAATAAAGATTCGGATCATCCAACGCTTATTGTTGATATTGATTGTTCAGGTGGTACATATATAAGGTCTATAGCTAATGATTTAGGTGATATACTTGGTTATGGCGCAAGTCTTGATTCTTTAATCAGAACAAAATCGGGTAGATTTACAATAGATAAAAGTCATTCCCTTGAAGAAATTCAAGAATTCTTTAGGTCTGGCAGATTAAATGAGATTCTTATTAATCCCGTTGACGTAATTAACTTAGAGCGTGTTAGTATAACTGAGGATCAAATAAATAAAGTTACAAAAGGCCAATATATTAAAATTTGTGATGAAAATAAGTTAGCTAATATAGAAAAAATACAGCTTATATACGAAAATAAATTAATCGCAATTGCTAGAATAGAAGAAGATAAAGCTTTCCCTATAAATGTTTTCGTCTAATAAATTAGAAGTGTAAGGAGATAGTTATAAATGAGAAGAGTGGGCTACATAGCTGTTTTTACACTAGCTATAAGTTTGTTTTTTACCTTATTAGTTTATTCTTTACCAACACAACAGGTTAATACCTGTCCTGGTAAGCCATATCCTGTAAGTAATTTCTTAACAAGAGGTTTACAAGGGTTAACAGGTTTAAACTGGGGTGCTGCAAAAATAGTTGAGTCACAGATTGAAAAACATGTTAAGAAATCTCTTGATAAAGGACAAGTAAAAGTTCATATAAAACCTTATAGTGCCATGGATTTATTGGCAGGAAAACTGAAAAGCTTTGATGTAAAGGCAAATAATGTTGTAATTGATGGTTTTTTTATATCATCTGCGGAAGCTAAAAGTTTATGTAGTTTTACTCATATTGATTATGAAAAAGACCCTATAGTTGCACTTGCCCCCATCTTATTAGGATATAAAGTTACTTTTACAGAAAATGACCTTAATAGCATTATTTCCTCAAAGGAATATAAAGATAATTTGACCAAAATCAAGCTAAAATTTAGTAATAGTGACATTAGTCTTATTGAATTTTTGAATCCTGATATTGATATTGATGGCAATAAAGTATTCATATCAGCTGATATGCACTTTATTGGTACTCCAAAGTTTGTTATTATCCCCGTAAAAATGGGAACCGGGTTAAAGGTAAAAAATAATAGAATCAGACTTAATGACGTAAAGATATTATCAAATACTTTTGGAAAGAATATGACAATAATTTCTGAGTTTTTAGAAAAAATGACTCTTGCTGTTTTTGATATAAATAGTCTTGGAAGTGAGAATACAGAAATAACTATTAAAAATATAAATGTTAATAATGATAGAATTGATATAGAAGGAACTTTCTGGATAGCATCAAAGCAGTATCAATATAAGTAATTTTAAATTTTCAAAAATTGGTAATATCCATTACCTAACTTAGGTTAACGACTAAAGCCTTTGAAGCAGTAAGACTTAGTTTAAAGTTATAAGTTATCGTTGGAGCACTACTCAAAAATTTACTAAAACCTAGTGAGGTTAATAATGAAGATATCAAAAGGTTTAATAATAATTTTAATTTTTATAGTACTAGTTATAGGGCTTGGCATAGCTTATAAAAATTCTAAAATAATGCCAGAAAATATAGTTTCTATCTATTTAGTTAAGTTAATTGATAAGGAAAAAACAGAAGTTGTATCAGTTACGAGAAAAGTACCTCATGGTAATGAGCCTATAAATATTGCTATTAGTGAACTTTTAAAAGGGCCGACATTAGAAGAGAAAAAAAATGGTTACTTTACAGAAATACCGGATAAAACTATCCTTTTAGGAATACGAGAAACCCAGGATAGAATCATAGTTAATTTATCAGAAGACTTTGGGATAAATGGAGGTTCTTCCAGTATGACAACAAGACTTAAGCAGTTTAATTATACTGTTCTTGATGTTATTAAGGATAAACCTGTATATCTTGAATTAGGTGGTAAGCCAGCAGAGTATATTGGTGGAGAAGGGGTAGAAGTTTCTCAGCCCCTTAAAAAAGCTAATTAGGAATTTTAATACAGGCATGGAAAAAGATCTTGATTATTATTTAAATCTGGACTGGACATTAGTTCAGGGAACAGATTTAGATTTTAATGGAAAACCCTATCATTATATTGAGATAAAAGAGTTTCCCAGTTTTGCTTATTGTGCTGTAAATCAGGAAACAGCTCTTGCTAATTATAAAAAGCAGTTAAAATTACTTCTTCAGGTTATGTTGGAAGATGAAGAAAAAATTCCCAATCCTGGAGAATATGAGGAAGATTAACTTTTGAATAGTCGTTTTTAAAATGAGCTAATGTTTCTGAAGGAGCCTTGCTTGCACGAAGTTAGCAAGCATAGTAACAGAAAATAGCTTACGGATGCCGAAGCGTCAATAAAATCTTGTAGGACTTTTGTTTGAGCCTGCCTTGCAGGCGAGTTAAGTCCGGTATGGATTTTAAGCCAATAATAAAGACCACCGCATAACTCAAATATTAAAAAAACCCAAAAATTGGTAGCTGTTTTTTATGAATAAATTTTGATTTGTTTATTGACAGGAGTTACGCAAAATAATTAAGAATATTAAAAATAGAGAATCCTGACTTTCCCTTTTTTGAAAAGAATGTC
>MFRQ01000038.1:3527-12633 GCA_001784615.1 Candidatus Melainabacteria bacterium RIFOXYA2_FULL_32_9 | reverse complement strand
GTTTTTGCTCATTTTTGTCTAAACCTTTTAAGTTATTTTTCTGAACTTAAAATTTTAGACGTTTTTTTGTCGGATAGGTTCTTATTAGCAATAGATAAAAGCCAGAGTAAATAATCACTCTGGCTTTACTTATAAATATAAACTTGGTTATTTTCTTAATCTGTGTTTGACAAATGATACAACTGCATCGGTGATTGTTTGCGGTTCTTCCTTTTCTCCTTTTATTGGCTGGGTTGTTTTTTGAGGAGTGGAAGGTTTTGTTTTCAAGCGTTTAATTAGCAGGACTAAAATAATTAAAGCTAATATAATTAATAATAAGAAAGGCAGTATTTTAGATACCATTACAAATGGTAAGAAATCTTGTTTTAAGATTTCTTGTTTCACTTGAGTTTCATTGAGACCTTCAAATTTTTTATCAGCTTCAGTTAGTTTGGGCATTTCTTTAGGTGGCTTAGGGATGGAAGGTTGTTGAGCAGCACCTCCCTGGACTATGCCTTGGGGTTGTTTTGTTGTTATAATTGAAGGTTCTTTGACTAAAGGAGGACCTATTCCTTCAGCAGAGTATGCAAAATTATTCAATGATAAAAAGAAGCAAAATGAAACTATAGCTATGCTTCTTTTTAGGTTCATTTTATTTTACTCCTTATTTGTAGTTTTGCTTTTTGCATTTGTTCTACTTTTAGCAGAGGAAGCTGATCTTGGTTTCCTGCCTCTTCTTATAGGTTTCTGTGCCTCAGATTCTGATTTAGCAATATTAGCTGAATTAGAGGCATTTTCTAAAACAGAATTTTTTTCATCTGCTGGTTTTGCAACTTTTTCTTGTACAGAAGGAGTCTGTGCGAGTTTTACAGGCTCTTTATTTTCGATCTTATTATGAACTTTTTTTTCAATTTGAACTGAAGATGTTTGGTATCCAAGATTTATAGTTTCAGGTTTTTGTTTAATTTCCTCTTGTGCTTCATTAATAACATATTCAGTGCTTTCTAATTCTTGAAGTATTGAGAATACATTTACATTATAAGATTCATCCATATATTCTCTTGCTATTCTTGATGGGATAGCCGCAAATACAATTACTTTGGATAAGTTAGGAATGTATCCATCTGAGCTGAAGTACTGTTTGACAGCTTCATCATTTAGCTCTAAAGTTTGAATTTCAGGTTTTTCTTCTTTCTGAGTTTTTTGTATTGTTGAAGCGACTACGGAAGGAGTAGTATTTATTTTTTTTGGAGTAACTGCTTTTTCTTCAGTATTTATGGGTTTAGTCACATCAGGAGTTTGTTTTTGAACTATATTCTCAGCAATAATAGGTTTTATTTTATTATTATGATTGTTGTTATGGTTATTATTAATTTTTTGAGGCATTCTTATTTTTGTGTTTGCAGGTCTAACCTTGAATTCAGCTTCTACAGGCGGCGATGCAAAGTTAAATTCTTCAATTACAGCACCTGTTCCTGAACAGGCAGGACACTTTTTAGTAAATAATTCAGCTAAACTTTGGCCCTGTCTATGCCTTGTAAGTTCTACGAGGCCAAGGTCAGATAATTGGCCAACTTGTGGTTTTGCTTTATCAGGTTCAAGAGCTAATTCTAATTCCTCTAGAATTGCCAATTGGTCAACTCTATTTTCCATATCAATAAAGTCGATAATGATCATGCCGCCAATGTTTCTTAGTCTTAATTGTCTTGATATTTCCTGTACAGCTTCAAGGTTAGTTTTTCTAATAGTTTCATTCTGAGTGGCAGAACTTGTAAACTTACCGCTGTTAACATCGATTACGCTTAAAGCTTCAGTGGTTTGAATATATAAATAACCTCCACTTGGTAAGTTAACTTTTGTTTGAAGTGCTGATCTGATTTCTCTATCAATTCCTTTGGCGGTAAGTAAAGGATCAGAACCCTTATAATAAGATACTTTAATGCCACTACCTATATTCCAGGTCTGAAGTAACTGATTTGTTCTATGTAGAGCAAAAGGTGTATCTACCATAATTTCCTTTACTTCTTCTGTACAGGCTTCTCTAATGACCCTATAAAGAAGATCCTGGTCTCTATAAAGGAGATTTGGAGGAGTAACTGTGTCTGCTGCAGCGACTATGTTATTCCATCTTTCTAATAATAATTCTAAATCTTCTTGAATTTCAGATTCTGATTGATTTTCAGCTTCAGTTCTAATGATTACACCAACCCCAGCAGGCTTAAGTAAACTAACAACAGATTTTAATCTGGCACGTTCCTTAACTGCAGTGATTTTACGACTTACACTTATGCCTTTTTCATCAGGCATAAGTACAAGAAATCTACCAGGTAAACTTATTGAAGTTGTTACTCTAGGGCCTTTATGTCCTGTAGGCTCTTTAATAATTTGTACTACTAGAGATTGTTTTGGAGTTAATTTATCTTTTAAAGCTCCTTTGCCTGCCACGTCTGATGCATGTAAAAAACCCATTCTATCCCCGCCAACATTTACAAAAGCAGCATCTATACTTGGCAGTATATTTTCTACTTGTGCCAAATATACGTCTCCTAATAGCATATTGCCACGATGGATAAAAAATTCTATTACTCTGCCTTCGGCCGTAACAGCAGCGATATTATCGCGTTCTGAGATAATGATTGATTTGTTCATACTAAACTTTTTTCCTCATAAATAAACATATATAAACTTATAATAATTCTTTAAAATTGCAATCCAGCAATTTTTCTCTAGCGATATTCCATTTAATATCGGGAGTCAAAAACTTAAGAAAATCATCTGGCCTTAAAGTGCCATTTTGACCTGTCATTAAAATAAATTCTAACCTGTAAAGGCAATCATCACATACTTTAATAAAATTTATATAGGGTCTTAT
The DNA here is from genome assembly GCA_001784615.1 of Candidatus Melainabacteria bacterium RIFOXYA2_FULL_32_9. Taxonomy (NCBI): domain Bacteria; kingdom Bacillati; phylum Candidatus Melainabacteria; species Candidatus Melainabacteria bacterium RIFOXYA2_FULL_32_9. The sequence continues at coordinate 9,782 of MFRQ01000038.1, read as the reverse complement.
ATCTATTAATTTTTTTAAGCCTTTATGTTTTTCTTTCTCGATAAAAATATTTTCTTTAGAAAGAACGTTATTGACAATACACTCTAAGTCTATTTTTTTTAGGGTATCAGAGTCAATAGGCATAGCAGAGTATTTTGCCCAATTGATCCTTGTATCAATAGCTTTTTCCTCTTTAGAAATTTTAACAATTTTCATTATTTTGGAATTTTCCGGTAGAAATTGATTTAATTTTTCCAATAATGCGTTTTCTTGCATTTCTTCTATTAACTCTATATCTAAATATTCATCATAGCTTTCTACGAATAATGGTAAAGCCATACCGATAGATATTTTAGGTGAAGGATTAAATCCTTGTGTAAAACTTACTTTTATTTCTGCTTTTCTTACTGCTCTATACAGCATTCTTTGCCAATCAAGATGAGAAATAAATTTTAAACTGCCCGTTTTTTGTAGCTTTAATCTGTATTTATGTGCAGAATTCTTTTCTTGTATTAATTGACTTTGATTATTGTCACTAGAAATGTTAATTTGCTCTTTTGATTTTATTATAGGCTCTTTTTTAAATGACTGACAAACGCCGCAGTTTGAACAGGCCTCATCGCAGGGGATTGATGATTGATAATTAGTTGCTTTAGTAAATTCTTTTTTTAACCAATCTTTATCAATTCCAACATTTATTATATCCCATGGAAGTCCAGACTCCAAGCAGATTTTTCTTGAGGCATATTCTTCAAAACAGATATTTAACTCTTCTGCTGATTGATACCAGATTTTTTTGTTAAAATGCTCATCCCAGGCATCGAGATAAGAACCTTTTTTATGTACAGATTCTATTAACTTGTTTAATTTTCTATCACCTCTGGCGAATACTGCTTCAAGCTGACTTAGAAAACTGTCATGAAAATTAAGTTTAACACCTTTTAATTGTCTAACTTTTTCTTTTAAATACCTTATTTTTTCGTTAATTAATTCTGTACTATCTTGATCACACCATTGAAATGGAGTAAAAGGTTTTGGAACGAAAATTGATACAGTGCAGGTAATATCCAGGTGTTTATTGACATTAAGACTTCTTTTTAACTCATTAGCCTTATTTTTAATTTTCTGTAGAAGGTTTATTATTTCATCAAGATCTTCAAATGTTTCAGTTGGAAGACCAATCATAAAATATAATTTAACTTTATTCCAGCCTGCCTGATATGCAGATAAAACTGCGTTTAATATTTGGTCTTCATTCAGGTTTTTATTTATAACATCTCTAAGTTTCTGACTTCCTGCTTCAGGTGCAAAAGTTAGAGTGCTTTTTCTTACTGATTGTACTTGATTTGCAAGTTCCAGACTAAAAGCATCTGCTCTTTGACTTGGTAATGATATTGAAGCCCCGGTTTTGGCATATCTCTGATTTAAAGCACAAACCAGTTCTTCTATATTTATATAATCATTTGAAGATAGAGATAATAAGGAGTATTCATCATAGCCTGTATTTTTAAGAACTTTATCTGTAAGCTCAATTATACTTTCAGGTTCTCGTTCTCTTATGGGAAGATTTACAAAGCAGGATTGGCAAAATCTACACATCCTTCCGCATCCACGCCTTATCTCTATAACTGCTCTATCATGAACAGATGAGGAATAGGGAACTGGGAAATTGGTCGGATAATTCTGGTCTTTTAAGCTTGCTATTCTTTTATTAATTATTTCTGGGAATTCTTCACTTGCAGGATATGGTCTGGAAAACTCACTATCAGCTTTATAAAACTTTGGAATATAAATCCCTTCTAATTTTTGAAGATTTCTCAAAGTTTCTTCTTTAGAAATTTTATTTAATTTTGATTTTTTTATCTCATTTAAAATCTCAATGAGAACCTCTTCTCCATCACCAATAACAAATACATCAATAAAATCAACAAGCGATTCCGGATTAAAACATCCCGGTCCACCTGCAAGTATTATAGGATCAGAATTAGATCTTTCCTCTGATTTAATTGGAATTTGTCCCATTTCCAGCATTGCCAGAATAGTCGGGTAGCTAAGTTCGTATTGGAGTGAAAAAGCAATTACATCAAATTCACTCAGCGGCATAAGACTTTCAACTCCATAAAGTGGAATTTGATTTTCAGCTAATTTCTGCTTAAAGTCTATAGCCGGTGCGTAAACCCTATCAGCGAGAAGTTCCTGAGAGCTTTCCTGATTAATTATATGATATAAAATTCTATGACCAAGATTTGAAATACCTATTTCGTATAAATCAGGAAAGGCAATTGCTGTTTTAACTATAGCTGAATTCCAGCTTTTATTTAAACTGCCTATTTCTTGACCTATATATCTTGAAGGCTTATTAACTTCTAATAAAACTTTATTAATTTTTTCCAGCATATCTTGCTGGGATAGGGTTATTTCTTTTGATATCACTGTTTTAACTATGCCTTTATAAAAATGTTTCCAGTTTTGACTAATTATTTAGACGCAATATAAATATAAAAGTTTTATAATAGTGCATTTATTTTAAAAAGTTTAATCAGCTTTACGCTGTTATTCTTGATATTTTATTAAATATTACCACAAATCCTTTATATTTAGTAAATTATAGAAAAAGATAGCTTTGTTTTGCTTTAAAAATATAATTATGCAAGCTCGTGCGGGTAATATTTATTAATCTCTAGGATTTTCCCTTCTATCTCATTATTAGTATAAGGTTTTAGAAAATCTAAAATATCTTCTCCAGGTACCTTATAATTGTATATGTAAGGATATTCAGAATGTTTGACCATAACTTTTACTAGATAATGGCAATCATTAGAACTCTTTAAAAGCTTATCTTCATCAAAATTTCGGCCATTATCATCTTTTTTAACGCAGATATAATAAAAACCGTCATCACTTCTGATAACTTTTTCTTCATCAAGTATTGGTAATTGTTTTTTGTGTCTTGTAAATATATTTATAACTTTTTCATTGATTTTGTCTGTCATAATCTTTATTGTCCAATAAGCTTCCCCAAAATATTTTACTATATATCGAATTAGTTGTATATAATGTTAACTTGTTTTCTAAGGAGATTATAATAATAAATTCTCAAATTCTATCTCTTTTTTTCCTGCTAATTTCTTACGAATTATTGGATCTGCAATTATAGCAGTAAATATAGTAATCAAATCTTTTTCCCACTTAATCCCAGCATTACGAATATAAGTGTCAATAACATCTTCAAAATCAAAAGACCTTCTATACGTCATTTCTGCTGTCATAGCTTGATAAGAATCAATTATGGATATAATTTGAGAGCCAAGAGAAATTTGATCTCCTTTTTTACCTTTTGGATAACCCGATCCGTCAATATATTCATGATGGTCCTGAATTATCGGTATATAATCGTCAAACACTTCAAGTGGACGAAGTACTTGCTCACAAGCTATGTACGGATGTACTTTAACTAATTTCCACTCTTCTGATGATAACTTTTCAGATTTCTTGAATAAGCTATGGGGAAATGCAGTATAGCCTATATCGTGTAAGAGTGATGCTACTGCTATTTTCTCAACTTCATACCAGGGTAAATCAAGTTCCTTTGCAAATATAATGGTTCCTATGGTAACTTGAGCCGAATGTTGAGAAAGAAATGAATCATAGTCATTTATGTGTTTAACCAAATAAATTAACTGATTAAATAATCTTTCTTTATTTTTTCTGTTTATATCAAGCCTATTTGGTTTTTCGTGCAGGTTATTAAGCTGTAAGTTATGGGATAAATTGGATTTGTTATGTTTATTTGTGCCTAAACTAGACGGAGCTGCTGCTCGTACAACCTCGTTGTAAGTAATTCCATCTTGTGGATATTGTGCTATTCCTACATCTAATCTTACATATTCACTAAATTGCTGATCTATCTCACTAATAATTTTATTGATTGTTATAAGTGCAAGATTTGTATTGCTTTCTCCAAAAAGTATGATAAATTTGTTTTTGGTGTCAATGGTATAGCAGTCATTAGCATCTCTAATATTGTGACGTATAGCATTAGCAATAGATTCAATTAAAATAGGCATTTGTAAAGAATAGCTGCTATCCACGAAACAAAATTCCAGTATAAATATACTAAAGCCTTTGTGATTATCCTGATAACGCTCTATTCTTTTCTCGACTACATATTTAAATTGTTCTAATGAAGTAATTTCTGCTAGTCTAATAGGATTATTTTCTTCTGCATTTATATTCATTTTATTTCTACAAGCAACTATTCTAACTTAATTATTAATATGTTGGATTATAAATATATAAAAATTATATCTGAAAATAAAATCCAAAAAATAATAAACATTACTTATTATACAAGATATAGCGGATTTGGAATAGTAGATAAAATTAATTAATATGTAAAACTTAAATATACGTAAAACGTAAATATCTGATTGTAAATATTTGCATTTTAGTTTTTGCAGTTATTTTAAATAGATGAAAGCTTTTCATATATTTTCAATAGCGTTTCATCAAGTTTAGCAGGATCTTTAGCACCTGCTTGAGCAAAGTTTGGTTTTCCTCCGCCTCTTCCTTCACACATTGTAGCTATTTCATTAACTATTTGACCTGCATTAGCTCCTTTATCTATAAAATTTTTGGAAGCTTTAGCGATAATGGAGATTTTGCTGTCTTGTACAGATGCTAAGGTTATTATGCTATTTCCTAATTTATCTGATAATTTTTCAACAGCTGTTCTTAATGCATCTGGTGCAAGTCCGTCAACTCTTGATATTAACAATTTTCCATCAGGAATATCTTTGGCTGTATTAACCAATAAGTCAACTTTGCCCTCCGCAATTACTGATTCAAGAGCTTTTATTTGCTTCTGGTATTGTTTTGTCTCTTCAATTACTTTATCTATTCTTTCTGAAGATTCTAATGGCGGAACTTTTAGAGTTTGTGAAATTTTATTAAGCTCATTAAAGTATGTATTCAAATATGTCAATGCATATTCACCGCAAACGAGCTCAATTCTTCTGGTTCCTGCTGCAATAGCACCCTCTGATACTATTTTACACAGCCTGATTTCTCCTGTAGAGTCTACATGAGTGCCTCCACAGAGTTCTTTACTTACATCTCCGATTATTACTACCCTTACTTTGTCACCATATTTTTCGTTAAATAAAGCTATTGCGCCAAGTTCTCTTGCTTGCTCCGGTGTAGTTTCGACTGTTTCTCTTTTTATGTCCTGATTAATCCAGTCATTAATTAGGCTTTCAACAGCATTTATTTCATTTTGAGATAAAGCTCTATCAAATGAAAAGTCAAAGCGGGTTCTGTCTGGAGTCACCTGGGATCCAGCTTGAGCTACAGTTTCACCAAGAACTTGTCTGAGTGCGGCTTGAAGCATGTGCGCACTTGTATGATGAATCATTATATCTTTTCTTCTATTTGTATCAACAATAGCTGAAGCTGTCTCACCTGTTTTTACCATTCCGGTTAAAATTCTGACTCTATGTATGAATAATTCATCAAATTTTATTGTATTTACAACTTCAAGTTTAAAATCTTTACCTGTTATTTGACCAGTATCACCGATTTGACCACCAGATTCAGCATAAAATGGGGTTTTATCAAGTATTATCTCAATTTCATCACACTGACTTGCGCTGTTAACTCTTTCATTATCTTTAATAATTGCTTTTATTGTGCAGTCTTCAGCTTGTGTGGTGCAGTATCCAAGAAATACACTTGGACCAACGTGATTTAAAGTATCTACGTATATAAGCTCATCGGTTAATCTTACAGTAGCCTGAGCTTTTTTAGCTCTTTCTCTTTGCTCCTGCATTTCCTGATTAAAACCTTCTTTATCAACAGAAATACCCTGCTCTTCAGCTATCTCAATAGTTAATTCAAGAGGAAATCCATATGTGTCATAAAGCTTAAAAGCATCGGCCCCTGAAATTTGTTTTTCGCTGGTATTTTTTACTTTTTCTATAATCTCATCAAGTAAGGATTCACCTCTGCCGATTGTTTGCTTAAATCTTTCTTCTTCAGCTTTTATTATGTTAATAATTTTTTCTTTATTTTCTTCAAGTTCAGGATACGCTTCTTTATAATTGTCAACAACAGTGTCTACCAATTTGTATAAGAAAGGTAGTTCTACACCCAATATTTTTCCGTGTCTTAAAGCCCTTCTTAAAATCATTCTTAATACGTAATTTCTTCCTTCATTACCTGGAATTAAGCCGTCAGAGATGAGGAAGCATACGCATCTGGCATGATCTGTAATTATTC
>MFRQ01000038.1:2448-3491 GCA_001784615.1 Candidatus Melainabacteria bacterium RIFOXYA2_FULL_32_9 | reverse complement strand
TTCTACCTGACATTTGGCAGACCTGTTCAAGTATTGGATAAAGAAGATCAGTCTCAAAAGTTGAGCAAAATCCGTTTACAGCCATGGTTACTCTTTCAAGACCCATGCCTGTATCGACATTTTTTCTTTCAAGGGGCGTAAAATTACCTTCTTCATCCTTGTTAAGTTCCATGAAAACAAGATTCCAGATTTCTACGTATCTGTCACATTCACAGGTATTAATACTGCAATCTGTGCCACAGGAATATTCTTCTCCAAGGTCATAATGAATTTCAGTACAGGGTCCACATGGGCCTGTTGGCCCGGGAGGTCCCCAAAAATTATCTTTCTTTCCTTTTCTAAGGATTTTTTCAGCAGGAATGCCTACTTTTTTATTCCAAATTTCAAAAGCTTCATCATCGGTCTCAAAAATTGTAATCCAGAGACGTGACTTGTCGAGTTTAAGTTCATCAGTAACAAAATCCCATGCCCACGGAATTACCTCTTCTTTAAAATAATCTCCAAAACTGAAATTACCCAGCATTTCAAAGAAAGTATGATGTCTTGGGGTTCTGCCTACATTCTCTATATCTGAATCTTTGCCCCCGGCCCTTGCACATTTTTGAACAGATACGGCTCTGGGTGGCTCAGGTGGTTTTTCATACCCTAAAAATATTGGTACAAATTGAAGCATGCCAGCGGGAGTAAGAAGTACCGTAGGGTTATCGGGTATCAAGCTTGAGCTTTTTACTTCTCTATGATTATGTTTTTCAATGAAAAAATTTATAAATCTTTTTCTTATTTCTTTTCCAGATATTGGTGTGGACATATTTATATATTCCTCTCTAATATATTAGCTAGTTAGCTGATGGATATTTAACCAAATAAAATATCATTATGTATCAAAATAGCAATTTAAAATGTTTAATGGTTTTAAGTATTATAACAGTAACTCAATTTTACAACAGTTGACTAGTAATATGTTATAATTTCAGCTAATATAAAATGAATTTATTAGGATGTGAAATATGCAGCTAGAAACAATAAAACCACAAATTAAAACA
>MFRQ01000038.1:0-2408 GCA_001784615.1 Candidatus Melainabacteria bacterium RIFOXYA2_FULL_32_9 | reverse complement strand
TAATTATAAAAAGAATAGCGGATATTATATTTTCTTCGATTATTTTATTGCTTACTACGCCTTTAATGCTTATATTAATTTGTCTTATAAAACTTGAATCGAAAGGACCGGCTTGTTATGTGCAAGAAAGGGTTGGTCAATTTGGAAAATTATTTAAGGTCTATAAACTGAGAACTATGTATATTAATAATGAAAATTCTGGTGGTGGAGTAAGAACAGTTGATAATGATCCCAGAGTTACGAAAATAGGCAAGTTAATTAGGGGTTGCTCCTTGGATGAGTTTCCTCAATTTATCAATATATTACTTGGGAGTATGAGCTATATTGGTCCAAGACCTATTTCTTTAGACGAACATAATTTTGTTTTACAACATATAGAAAAAGAAAACCAATCTATTCCTCAAGGACTTTTCCATAGAGTTAAACCTGGAATAACAGGCTGGGCTCTATTACACGGTAGAGAGAAAATATCTTATGAGGACAGATTTAAACTTAACGCAGAATATGAAAATAATATTTCTATGTTCTTTGATTTGAAAATTTTCTTTCTGACTTTTAAAAAATACCTTTTTACCAATATATTTGTAATGCTTTTATTTTTAGCTGTAACAGGCATAGTTATTAGTATGATCTTTTAAAGATTTTTCTTTCTCCAAAAACTGTTTTAATTTATAATTAAACTATAGTAATTAGCTAATACCAAGTTACATTTAAACAAGTTATGATTGAAGTAATTACTAACCAATGGCTTGGTTAATAGGAATTAGTCAGTTCTATCAAATCAATTGTAATTTGGTGCGATCAAAAGCAGTTAGGGGAAAGAGTTGCTTGAAGTTTTAGTCAGAAAAATGTTGCCTCGAGATGTAAATCAGATTATGGAAATTGAGTGTGTTTCTTTTGGCCAATATCACTGGTCTTCACAGGCTTTTGTTTCTGAAATAAATAATAAACTTGGTAATTATATTACGATAATAGATAAAAAAACTCAAAAAGTCATCGGTTATAGTGGTTTTTGGCTTATCTTTGACGAAGCTCATATAACTACTATAGCTGTACATCCTGATTATAGAAAAAATTCTCTTGGCGAGCTTTTATTGCTTAATATGATTGAGTTAGGTTATAAAAATAACGCAAAATGGTTTACACTTGAAGTAAGAGCCAGTAATATTGCTGCACAAAATTTATATTATAAATATGGATTTAAAAGCCTTGGCCTCAGGAAGAAATACTTTCAGGATAATGAAGAAGATGCTTTAATTATGTGGACTGAAAATATTTGGGATACAAAGTTTAAGGAAATTTTTCAGCAACTCAAAGATAATTTAGCTAATAAGCAAACAATTGCTATTGGAAATTAAAAGCATAAGTTGAAATAAGTAGTATAATCTTTTATTAAGGTGAGAAAGTTACAAAGGGTTGTATTAAATATAACTGAATAATTAGGAATATGCTTAAAAGACTTTTAAAGAAAATTAAATATTTTAAATGTTTGGATCAATATCCTGAATTTAATATGGGATCATTTCTAGTTGCATTGTTTTGTACATTTTTAATTATAATGGCAACTTTTACACCGTTACATTTATGGTTATTATCTATTCCAGCTGATGCTTTTATAAATCCGATAAACTTTTTCTCTCAAGTTAAATCAATATCTGATATTACAATACAGTATTTATATATACCTCAAATTCCCGCAGTTCTGTTTATTGCTGCAATGCTAGGACCCAGAATAGGTTTATTTTCTATAGCTGTATATATAGGAGCAGGCCTGTTGGGATTTCCGGTTTTTGCTTCAGGTGGTGGGGTCCAATACGCAACTCAGTTAGTTTTTGGTTATATATTAGGTTATTTTGTCGGTGTTTACCTTGTTGGAAACATTTTATCCGCTAAAGCTAATTTTGCTTCTACATTCAGAGCAACATTAGTAGGAGTATTTGCTGTTCATTTATTCGGCATATTGTATTTAACTATAGTCTTATTGCTTCAACATAATTCTATTTTCTCAGTGTTCGGCTGGATCTGGGCTTTAAGTGGAATACAACTCCCTTATGATTTATTAATAAGCTTTATAGCTATCGTTTTAGCTCGCCCAGGGAGAGCAGTTTTCTGGATGGCTATGGATTAAATTTATACTACTACTCAGAGAAACTCGGATCATTTGTAATAAACCCTGGATTGTTTTAGGAAAATATATAATAATTTTTTTAACTATATATACTAAATATTGAAATACAATAAAGAACTTAACTTATTCAAAGTCTCCAATTAGTTTATTGGCGGACTTTTTTGCGTATATAAAAAAATATTGTAAAAAAAATGTAATATTTGGATATTATATGTAAATAAAATAAAAGTTAAATACTTTATATATATAATTTATAAAAACTTATCTCTAACTAATTAGA
>MFRQ01000037.1 GCA_001784615.1 Candidatus Melainabacteria bacterium RIFOXYA2_FULL_32_9 | reverse complement strand
ACTTTTCCTCATAATCTCACCTCTCGTCTTTTTTCTTCAAGACGTAAGGACTAGATGTTTGTTCTATTGATTTAATTGAGTAATTTTAGCAGCGCTAATAGTTATAAATTATATTTCAAATGACTGAATAGATTTATAAATACTGCCTTTAGGAGTAAGAGTGCTTTGAATTAAGTCTATTCTTGAAAACTTAATAATGGACTCCTTGAATATAAACCATTCTGGTAATATAATCGACTCTTTGAGCTTTTCTTTAACCCTGAATCTTGCAACAGTAATATGTGGATTAAAAGATCTTTTTTCCTTATCTATTCCAAACTTAACAAGATCTTTGTTCAACTCTTTATAAAGCTTTATTCCTTCACTATTGAGATCAATTCCCGTAACTACAAGTTGTCTTGGAAATCTTCCGTTTGGCCATATTTCAAATTCTTGAAATTTTACTTCAATATTTAAAGGTGATGAAATAATTTCCTGAATCGTAGATATGATTTTATCAACTTTGTCCTGCTCTATATCTCCTATAAATTTCCAGGTAAGATGTATATTCTCTTTTTCCACAAATTTCATTGAGCAATTTAAATCCTGCTCGAATTTTTCTGAATCGAGACTGGAATAAATTATGTCTGAATTTACATAACTTCCTAAAAATAAACGAACTGTTTTTATTTCACTATTTTTTGACATTTTATTAATAATATTTCCTTAAATTAAGTATTTTAGCTACCTAATAGTATTATATTAAAAATTGTAAATACATTCTTCTTATTGAGCAATTATTTTAAAAAGAAATACTTTATATATATAACATAGCTTCCTGAACTTACTTCCTAACATTCCCTTCCTATTAAAAGTTTTACCCTTTTCCAAAAGGGTATTTTTTTTGGAAAAATTCCAAGCATAAAATAAAAATCCTTCAGTTATGAAGGATTTTTATTTTATTTTTTCACGGGACTTAGATGTTAAACCTTATTATTGTTCTTTTTTAATAACATCCTGCACTTTTTTTAATAATTCATCGCCCTTTTTCTGGATTTCATCCATTACCGCATTAGCTTTAACATGCAATTCTTTAACAGATTCTTCTGAGTTTTTGTAAATCTCTGATGAATTATCAGCAAGCATTTTTCTAGTTTCTTCACCAGCGCGTGGAGCAAGCAAAAGGCCAATAACTCCGCCAACAACTCCGCCAATGACAAATCCGGCAAAAAATTTACCTACAGACATAAGTCCTCCTTTTTTCTAACCATTACTTTTGTTTTTTTGTTCTAAAAATACTTTTAATCCAGTAAGAACACCCCGTTTAAGACTTGAAAAAAGCACTTTAGCTCCTGAAGCAACGCCTTTAGATGAATGGGACAGGATATTCAAACTGTCATTTAAAGCAGTATTTAAGCTGCTAAACTGTGTAGTTGTAGAATTTGTAATTGAATTAATGTTTATAAGAGCACGTTTTAATTCTTTCATAGTCGGCCCAAGATCATGCTTAACCACTGCAACAAGACTTTGCGTTGATTTTGCAAGGCTTGATAAATCTGCTAATAATTTAACAAGAAAAACTGTTATGATTATAAGCATTATAATAGTTGCATATATCAAGAACTCAAGTGACTGCTGAGCATTTTGTGATAAAATTTCCAATATTTATTCTCCTAGTAGTTACAGCCAGATTCTAATTCTTCTTTACGTTTTGCAGCAGCCATTTTACCAGCTTTAACCGCATCATTTATTTTAGATATCTGTTTTTCTATAGTATATTTCATTTTATTTATTAAATCTACACTAATGGATGTGCAGGAAGTTAACTCTTTATTTTCCTGACTCAAATTACTGACTGTTTCTTTTAATTCCTGCCGCATTTCCTCACCTGACTTTGGAGCAGCAAGAACACCTGCTACCACTCCTGCAATTACACCAAACAGTAATCCGACTCCGAAACTGACTGAGTTGTCTGCTACTTTTGACATACATTACCTCCAGTCTACTATTCTTATAAATTCTAGTATAACAAATGTATTTAGATTTTTCATGTCCGTATTATCCTGAATTCCAAAGTATATAAGCCAAATTTATGATTCAAATCTATTTAACTATCTCAATATTACATAATCAGCAAAAGTAAATTAGCAAAACCGAGTCTAACCTGTATTTATGATTTGTTTTAATAAATCGTAATTTTATTTAATCATGGAAAATTTTATCTCCAAATATCACTTCAAAAGACCGTTCTTGATGGTTGGGTTGCAATAGTCGCTTGTATACGATGCCGATATTTCCATAACTTCATAAAAACTGAAAAAACAACAAACTTATTTTTAAACGGAAATATCGGTATTCTGGATGTTAGAATATCCGTAATTATATTTCCTGCAAGAAATCCAATTTCTTGAGTCGATAAAGGTTCATAATTGAATTGACTTTTAACTTTTTGATTAAAAGCCTCCAGCTCCTTTTTCCATTGTTTTATTAGCTCAGGCAAGTCAATCGAGATTTCATCAACATAACGCTGCTTATCATTTACCCATCTATTTGCCTTGACTAATGAGTAAACGATAAAATAAAAAATAACTATCTCAAAAGTAAATATTAATAAATAATTTTGTGTCATAATTTCAATTTAGAAACTTATTCTATAATCTAATAGCCTAACGAATTTTATTATTATAGTTCATTTCATTATTAATTTGTATACATTTTATAGGTTAAATAATTTTTTTGAAATTATTCTAAAGTTTAATTATTATTAAAAACAAAAATGAATATTTAAAATTATGATAAAAAGTTTATTTTACAAAAATTCAATTTTAGCTTCAAAATTAATCGGATACATTAGTAAGCGTCTTAATTTTGGTGCTGGCACAAATTTTCCAGGCAAAATAGCAAGAAAGATCGCACCAGATGTACTTTCATATCTGGTTAATCAATCCAAAAGAGAAATTATTGTGGTTACTGGTACAAATGGAAAGACTACAACCGCCGGTTTTATTGCTAATATTTTGACTAAGGATAAACGCAAAGTCGCTCATAATAAAAAGGGCGCTAATATGCTAACCGGCATTACAACTGCAATAACACAGGAAAGCAGTTTAAATGGAAAACTGGATGTAGATCACTGTATTCTGGAAATTGATGAAGCCTTCTTTTTAAAAGCCGTAGATGAATTTAATCCGGAACTGCTTTTAGTAACAAATTTATTTAGAGATCAACTCGATAGATATGGAGAACTCGATACAACAGCTAAGAAAATTCAGTCTGCTATAGATAAAACTGTTAAGAAAAAGCCTCTAAAGGTAGCACTTAATGCTGATGATCCTATGGTATCGGCACTAGCACAAGATAAAAATATCAAAAAAGTATATTATGGCTTTAGTGAAGTAAATTTTGTCAATCAGGATAAAACTGTTAAATCCCCACAAGAAGTTGCGGCTTGTAGTTGTGGTAAAAAATATGATTATTCTAAAATATTTTATGGACACCTTGGCCATTATAGCTGTAATTGCGGAAGATCAAGGCCCAATCCGGATATCAGCGCAGTTGCAAATATAGATATTAATAACTCTACTCTTACAATTACTTCTAAAAATGCTGAAACATTCAATGTGAATCTCAACATGCCTGGGTTATATAACGCTTATAATGCGCTAGCAGCAATAACATTGTGTCTGGAATTAAATATCTCACCTGAAATCATAATAAATGGACTGGAAAATTACAGTACTATTTTCGGTAGAGCTGAATTAACTTATCTTAAAGGCAAGCCAGCATTGATTCAGCTTATAAAAAACCCTATAGGAGCAACAGAAGTACTTAGAACAGTCAAAGATAATAAAAATAGCAAACTATTAATCATAATTAATGATAATTATGCTGATGGAAGAGATGTATCCTGGTTATGGGATGCTAATTTTGAGCTGTTAAATAATCATAATAAACAGATAATAACCAGTGGAATAAGAGCTTCTGATATGGCTGTCAGGTTAAAATATGCAGGAATTGACCATAATAATCTTAAAATCATTGAAAATATTAAAAAAGCCATTGATTATTCTTTATTGAATCTGGAAAATGATGAAAAACTCTATATTTTGCCAACATATACAGCTCTGTTAGAATTACAGCATATATTAAGAAGGTATTAGTACTATTTCTTTCTACTATTTTTACCTTGAACTGGCTTTTTATTTTCACATTGGCATGTGATTGTGCAACCATCAGGACTGAATTCAGCTACGCAGTTTTTACCTTTTTCCTTAGCAAAGTATAAGGCTTTATCAGCTGAACCAATTAATGATTCCTGACTATTTGCTAAATCAGGATACGTAGAAATACCTATACTAATAGTGGGCACAACTTTCGCAGTGTTCTCTGTTGTTACAGCTATAGCTTCTACTTTTCTCCTGATACGATCTGCTATTTTTCTTGCATTTTCTGTAGAAGTTTCAGGCAATATAACTGCAAATTCTTCACCACCATATCGACTTGGCATATCAATTTTCCGACAGGTAGAAGAAATTACATTCGCAATAACTCTTAGAATTTCATCTCCAATTTGGTGGCCATGCGCATCATTAATTTGTTTAAAATTATCTATATCCATCATTAGCAATGAGACAGAATGTTTATACCTGGCTGATCTTTTAATCTCGCTATCAAGCATATATTGAAAATGTCTATAAATATAAAGCTTAGTAAGTCCATCTTTTGTAGCAAGTTCATATAACTGAGCATTACTTATTGCAATTGCGGCATGGTTAGCTAAGGAAACCATAAAGTCTAAATCATCATGGTTAAAGAACCCTCCTGATAACTTGTTAGTGATATTTATTACACCAATAGCTTCACCTTTAACCACAAGAGGCACACATAAAATCGAGCTTACTCTTGAATTTGATGACTGTTTAAATCTTGGATCACTTGATCCTAAATTGGTAATTATAGGTTTTTTGGTATGGAATACCTCTCCAGCTATACCTTCGCCTACTTTAATCCTGGTGCACTGAATCAAACCTTCATTTATTTTATCTTCAATTTCTTTATCAGGTAAACCGTGTACAACTTTTACAATTAGCTCATTATAAGCATTATCATAAAGCATTAATGAACCTTTTTCAGCTGAAACTGTCTGAATTGCCTTATCTAAGATAATTTTTAATAACCTCTTCAAGTCATCAATAAAGTTAATAGCCTGACCAAGATTATAAAGAATTGAGATATTATGTAAACTTTTTTGCAGGTAATTGATATTTCTCTCTTTTGCTTGCTGAGTTTGTACTCTGCTTATTGCAGGAGTCATATATTCACAAACTTTTGCCAGCGTTTTTAGTTCAAGTTCAGAATACGGCTCAGTTTCATTTTTAGGGCCTATGGAAATAATTGTTATTACTCTGCCTTCGTTTAAAATTGGAAGCCAATAGTACGAATTAAGATTATGTAAATTATACCTGTCAAAAAACTGTGAATAAATGCATTTACCTTTAGTATCAGCAACTTGCACAGGTTGTCCTTCTTCAATAATACGCCATATGCCTTCTCCCGCATTTTCGAACTCTGCAGGACAAGGTAATCCAACATCATCATAAGAAATTATATGATATTTTTCCCCATCTAAAACATAAAATGCTATATTCCTGACTGATAACTGGTTTTTCAAAAAGTCAATGAACCCTTCTGCCAGAGAATAAATATCTGAAGCATAGTTCAGAGCTCTTGATAACTCAAATAATACATTAAGTTCCCAAAAGTTATGCTGTAATTGCGTTATTTTATCTGATGACTGATTCTCAGGAATTAGGCTTGACATTGAGTTCTCACTTTTAAATGTACATTTAAATTATATTAGATGCCAATATCGATTAATTTTTACGAATGTTACTATTTTTACCAATTGGTTTGATTAAAGTCCTGATTAATATAAAATCTTAATAAAAGCTCATTAGCTTAATTATATAATTTTATTTATAATAATCAACTTTTTAAGGTAGTAATGTTAAATATAACAAAAATAAGAGAGAATTTTCCTACTACAAATAGCCTAACTTATCTTGATCACGCAGCTGTAGCACCTATACACTTGCAAACCCGCCAAATACTTGATAAGTATATTAATCATTTTTTAAACGAAGGTATAAGAAATTATACGATTTGGGTAGATAAAACTGAGCAAATTAGAGATGATTTTGCAAAATTTATTGGAGCAGAAGCTTCAGAAATTGCTTTTATCAAAAATACTTCAGCAGGAATCTCTATACTGGCAAATGGTATTGAATTTAGGGAACAGGACAATATTATTGTTCCTGATATTGAATTTCCTGCAAATATTTATCCCTGGCTAAATCTGGAGAGAAAAGGGGTTAAAGTTAATTTTTTAAAAGTAGAAAATGGCGTTATAGATTTAAATGAACTTGAAAACTTAATAAACCAGCATACCAGAGTAGTGTCTGTCAGCTGGGTTGAATTTATTAATGGTTTTAGAAATGACTTGAAAGCAATATCAGATATATGCAAGAAAAAATCTCTGGAATATGGCAGAAAAATCTACTTTTGCGTTGATGCTATTCAAGGATTAGGAGCTCTAAAGCTAGATATAAGAGAAACAGAAATAGACTTTCTTGTTGCTGATGGACATAAATGGTTTTTAGCACTTGAAGGAGCAGGAATTTTATACTGCAATAAAAAAATATTAAATGAAGTATACCCTGTTTCAGTGGGATGGAAGAGTGTAAAGGATCCTTTAAATTTTACCAATATAAATTTTGACCTGGAAGAATCGGCAAAAAAGTTTGAAGAAGGCAGTTTAAATATTGCCGGTATCCTGTCATTAGGAGCAAGTCTGGATTTATTTAATGAATATGGAATTGAAAATATCGAAAAAAGGATTTTACATCTTACAAATACTGCTATAAATTTGTTACAAAATAAAAATATCGAGATAATAAGTCCACTTGATAACCAATACAGATCAGGTATTTTATCATTTAAAACTAGGGATATCGAGAAGGATTTTCTAAAACTCCTTGCTAACAAAGTACAACTATCAAAACGAGGGGATATCCTGAGAATTTCACCCCATTTTTATAATACTGAAGAAGAACTGGAGAGATTTTCGAGCTTAATAAATTAGCTTATAATATTATTATGACTACAGAAATTACAAAAAATAATTTAACAGAAACCAATACAGCCGGAAGTTCAGTCAAAAAGTATGTCTTGAAAAAAAGTTCTACCGTTAACAAGTTCCAGATAAACTACGAAGCTGAATTAAACGAGAGCCAGTATCAGGCTGTTATAAATACAGAAGGACCTGTCCTTGTAATTGCCGGAGCTGGAACGGGCAAGACAAGAACTCTTGTTTACAGAGTAGCAAGGATGGTTGAATCAGGTATAAAACCTGATAACATACTTTTGCTAACTTTTACCCGCAAAGCATCCGAAGAAATGCTCAGCAGAGCCTCAATAATATTAGATTCAAGATGCGAAAACATAGCAGGTGGAACTTTTCACTCTTTTGCTAATATGATACTAAGAAAATATGCCGACCAGCTAGAGCTTAAAAACTCCTTCACTATCCTTGATAGAAGTGATGCAGAAGATGCTATAAACCTGATAAGAGGCAAAATTGTTGACACAAAGAAACGTAGATTTCCAAGAAAAGCTACTATTTGTGATATTTATTCAAAAGCTATCAATAAAGACATTGCTGTTCCTGAAATTATAGAATCAGAATATTCCCAGTTTATGCAATGCACAGATCAAATTATCGAAATATGCCAGCAATATGGTGATTATAAGAGATCGAATTCTCTCTTAGACTATGATGATTTGCTTTTATATCTAAAAGTCCTCTTATTATCCAGCGAAAAAATAAGAAAAAAACTGTCAGAAACTTATAAATACATAATGATTGATGAATATCAGGACACAAACAGCATTCAGGCTGAAATAGTAAAATTGCTAGCTTATACACATAATAATGTAATGGCGGTAGGAGACGATTCTCAAAGCATTTACTCCTTTAGAGGTGCCAATTTCAAGAATATTATTAATTTCCCAAAATTATTTGAAGGCGCAAAGGTTATAAAGCTTGAACAAAATTATAGAAGCACTCAGGAAATTCTTGATGTTACAAATGATGTTATTAAATATGCTTATGAAAAATACAGCAAAAATCTTTTTACAATTAGAAAAAATGGAGAAAAACCTGCTATAGTTGTTGCGCCAAATCAACAAATCGAATCAGAATTTGTCTCACAAAGAATTTTAGAGTTACAGGAAGAAGGTATCTCTCTCAATAATATGGCAGTACTCGCAAGAAGCTCAAGAACCACCTATAATCTTGAGGTAGAACTTGGTAAAAAAGGCATTCCATTTAGAAAATTTGGCGGTTATAAATTTATTGATACTGCTCATATAAAAGATATAATTGCCCATTTAAGGGTCATAGTGAATAGAGAAGACCAGATAAGCTGGAATCGCATTTTATTATTGCTAAATGGTATAGGAAATATTGCAAGCAGTAAGCTAATTCCAATTTTATCAGGCAAAGAAATTACGGATATTAAACTTTTACCTGTAGGCAATAAAAGCAAAGACCAGTTAAATACTCTTATTAACTCTATTGAAACAGTCAGACAGGGAAAATATAAACCATCAGAAGTTGTAGAAATTATTGCCAATTATTATCACCCGATTCTTGCGGATAGATATGACGATTTTCCTAAGCGTGAAAAAGATTTAGAACATTTTAAATATCTTGCAGAAGGATATAGAAGCCTGGAAAGCTTTTTAAGTGATTTAGTCTTAGAACCTCCTGAATCTAGCTTCTCTGACGTTCAAAAAGGAGCTATACACGATGAATATTTAACTCTTTCTACCATACACTCTGCAAAGGGACTGGAATGGGATACTGTTTTCATTATTGGAGCTGTAGAAGGGAAATTTCCTTCCATATACTCCTATGATGATCAAGATAGCCTGGAAGAAGAAAGACGATTAATGTATGTAGCAACTACAAGGGCTAAAAATAATCTTTATATCACTTATCCGATAGATATGTTTGATTATAATCAAGGAATCACACTTTCAAAACCTTCAAGATTTGTTGAAAAAATCCCGGAAAACCTTCTTGAAAGATGGTGTCTTGTCCAGGAATAATCAAACAGGTTGCAGCAATTTATATTGACGCAAATTGGAACATTATAAAGCTTACGTTAAGGGTTAATGCATATAAATTCCTTCTTTCTTAAATGTCAGACATAAGCTTATCTTGAAAAATTTTATTAAGTGATTAACAAAGTTGTTCATATTTTAATAAATAAAACATTATAATAAATAGAAATATTCAAAATATTTTTGAGGGGAATTTCTGCCAATGAGAGATATAAAAATTTTTGCCCTGTTTATCAGTGTAATACTGATTTTTTGCACAGGTAAAGCTTGGGCAGCTCCTTTTTATGAACAATATTACCAGACAAAAATTAAGGAAAGTCAGATAGGATATAGTTTTGTATCACAAGAAGAACAAGAAGATGCAGATAAAAAAATAATAGTCACCAATAAACACTATGAACTCAAGTTCAAACGTCTTGGTTTTGACGTTAAAATACTTCAAGACATCCAATTTATCGAAGATATGAAAGGAGATCCGATTTCATTTGCTGCGAATATGGAAAGCAAGGGAGAAACCATAAATATCAAGGGTAGATTTTTATCTCCTAAAAGACTGCACGTTACCTCAATCATAAACGGAAATACAAAGTCAGAAGAAATCGAAATAAAAAAAGAAATACTTTTTCCCTACGCAATAAACCAATTATTCCAGGATAATGAGAAAGAAACTCTGGAATATTCAACCATAGACCCAACTAATGATATTAAAATCGTAACTGTTACAGCCCAAAAAGTTGGCTCTGAAGTATTAAAAGAGGGCAACATACAGGGTGAATATACAAAATATAAAGTCTCTATAGACTTATTGCCAAATATTGACAGTTATGAATGGTACGATAAGCAAGGAAGGTCAGTTAAAGAAAAGTCTTCTCTTCTTGGTTTAGAAAAAATAGCTAGTAATAAAGATCAAATTATTGGCAACGTTGATAGTTATGATATATTCTATAAAAGCTTAATACCAGTTAAGACACATATTCCAGACCCATTTAATCTTGATAGCATAACTTACAAAATTGAAACCCAGAGTGAAAACCCTGAAGAAATATTTATCACTGATGATAAACAACGAATTATTCATACCAGGGAAAACACTATTTATTTAAAAATAAAAAATCAATTAATAGATAGTGAAAATTTTAAATATCCTGTTGAAGCGAGTGATTTTTCTGATTATTTAAAATCAGGGCCATATATTACTTCTGACAATCCTGAAATAATTAATCAGGCTAATATGATTATCGGACACAAAAAAGATGCCTACAAAATTGCAAAAACAATGGAAAAATGGGTATTTGATGAAATAAATACGAAAGACCTTTCCGTTAATTTTGCAAATGCAGCAGAAGTAATGAAAACCAAGGAAGGAGACTGTACTGAACATTCAGTATTGCTTGCATCATTGTTAAGAGCAGCAGGCATACCTTCTAAAGTTGTTGTAGGTTTAATGTATACAAATGTACCTGAAGAAGCATTTGTATATCATATGTGGGTTAACGCTTACATTGGTAAGTGGATTAGTCTGGATCCAAGTTTCCCTAATGATAGCTTCAGCCCTATACATATAGCTATTTCAGAATATGATCTTAATAATCTTTCAAGCAAAACTGATATAGTTTTAGACGTTATTAAAAGCTTTACCACATTAAAAATAAGTATTCTTAACTACTCAACTATAGCCAATAATATTATCGGCGTTAAACTATCAGAATCAAACAATCCATTGGATATTAAGATTAAGCTTAAAGATAACAATAACAATCCTGAGACTCCTATAAAAAACATAAGCTTAAAAACCGGTGAAGATATTCCAAGCCTGGGTTCTGAGCAAAGAAAAAAATATATCGAAGAATCAACAAGGTCTGGGTTTTACAATTTCTCTAAAGGTAATATAAGCCAGGCTAAGTATGATTTTGAAAAAGTAGCCAAATTAATCCCGTATAATGACGACTTTTCAGATGTAAAATTAGCACTTAAATTAGCATCCCTTGGACTCTTTAACCTTGCGGACAATCAATTGAAAAATGTTCATGATGGCCAAATATGGGATTTACAGATAAAAGACCTAAAAAGCATATATTATCCCAAAAATATTCCTTCCTCAGAAGATGAGATGCTATTAGCTCAAGCATTGAGCAAGATTAACTTTCAAAATGATCCTTTTGGAGCTATATCATTAATCAATAATGAAGCCGGATTTGATAAATATGATTACACACATTATTTGACTGCTAAAGCGTATTTAGCCAGAAATGAGTTTGATAAAGCATTAAAAGAACTGGAAAAAGCTATTGATAATAACCCTGATAATTTAAGCTATAAACTTGAGTTAGCAAAAATTTATTCCAAAAAGAACGAATTTAAAAAAGCAAAAAAAGAATTAGATTACATTCTAAAACAGAATCTGGTTGATAAAAAGTTCATCGAACTGGTTAACACTGAATTATACTGGTTATTATTCAAAGATAACAGAAAAGATAACACTAAAAGCCAATATTATCTGGCCAGGTATTACGGACAAAAAGGTGAATATAAAGCAGCAATAGACATATTAAATAAATTAATTAATAATAAGCAGGAAGAATCTTATATTTATGAGCTTCTTGGAGATTATTATTTCCATTTAAATCAGCTTAATGATGCAAGATTAAGCTATCAAACAGCTCTTAAATTAAATAAGAAAAGCTCTAAATCACTAGTAGGTCTTGGTAACATCTTGAAGAAAGAAGGAAAATATAAAGGATCTCTTAATGAATACCTTAAAGCAGAAAAGTTTGATCCTGAATATCCAGACCTAATTCTTTCCATAGCTAATGCATACAAACTTTTATCCCAGGAAGAAATTGCCTATAAATATTTTGACAAACTTTTAAACTTTGATAACAATAATTATTTTGCTAATTATAATATTGGCTTAATGCACTTAAATAGTGGAAAAGCTGACAAAGCAGAAGAATATTTCAAAAAAGCTTTATCAGTAAATCCAAATTATTCGGATAGCTGGCTACAATTAGCCAAAGTTGAGATAGATAAAAAGAATTATTTTCTTGCTAAAACCTATCTTGACGCTGTGAGTTACTTAGATCAAGACAATTCATCACAATATTATTATTATCTAGGATTAATTAACAAGAATAATGAAGATTACTCCGTAGCAAGATTAAACTTCAAAAAAGCTATTGAACTAAAAGCTGACCATAGAGAAGCTTTAGAAGAATTGAAAAAGTTAAAATAAGGTGCTTGCCTAGAATAATATTTAATGATTGGTAATAGATTTCTAATATTTGCTATTTTCGGTATTTATAAAATTTTAAAAATCGTCCAAACTGTCATTACGAGGAAGCAGCAAAGCTGCACCATTAAAAACCATAGTTTTAATACTAAGATTGATGAATTTAAAAAGGTGACTGTGTCACCGTGGTAATCTTTCCAATGTTCACCAGATAG
>MFRQ01000036.1 GCA_001784615.1 Candidatus Melainabacteria bacterium RIFOXYA2_FULL_32_9 | reverse complement strand
ATAAGGATTTCCCTCAAAAAATGTTTTTAACAAAACAGCTTCTAAGCTATAATTAGACTTGTATAATAATCTTAAAGCAATATATTTTCTCTGATTATATCAATAATAAAATAGTGTAAATTCAGGATAAACAAATTAACATTTTAGCTTAATATTAGAGTTGATAAATAATATATTTGTAAAAAAGCAATGGAAGCGGGTAGTGTATGGATTTGATAGAGTATTTGAATAAATTTATAAGAAAAATCCTGGGAAAAGATAATGAATCGTCATTTGAGAAAATTTGTGAAGAAAGAAATTCATTAAAATCAGAAATAAGACAGTCTTTAAAAGAAATTAATTTTACTGATCTGGAAATAAAAGAAGTACTATTAATAGTAGATAATACTGAGAAAAAGATTGATACTTATAAGGCTAAATTGGTTGGTTCAAATATTGGTATGGATTCTCCACTGCCGTTGATGGAATATGTGCAAGGTCAAATTGCAAAGGCAACTCAGCAAATGCAGATTGATCTAAGAAATAAAGTACAAGAAATAATAGCAAGAAGAAATTCATAAATTACAATATTTTATAAAAATATTATTTTTGCGATTTTGGCTGAATAATAGGTTTTAGTAAATCTCATTAATTATATATAAAGTATATAATTAATGAGATTTACTAATTAAATTAAGAAATTATAAATGGATATAAATTGACTCCGTGAATAATTATGAGAGATTCCAATTGATAAATAATTAATAATGATAAACTTAAAAAGATTAATTAAGTGTTTATATTTTGAATATAAGCCAATTTAATTATATGACTATTATGTTAATAATCGTATAGAGCTACATTAAGTTGCTATTTTAGCTACAAGCATTGTTGCAGCTAAAATAATCATATATAAGGCCGAAAGAATTATTTTAATAAAGCAGTAAAAAGAAATAAATAGCGTGATATTGAAATACGAAAACCATTTTAAGTTCATCTCAAGTTTAATTAAGCATTCATCAAACTACTTATTAATATCTTTTCAAACATTACTTATGCCTGATATGAGTGTGTTTACAGAATTCTCCAAAAATATTTTATTAAGATTTATTAAGTATTTTAGCTTATGTAGCAATAATATGCTCAGTATTTACTTTATATATATAAGGTGATGAAATTAAAAATTTGCAAAAAGGAGTTGGTCATCATGAAAGGTTTAAAAGTAAACAGTAAAAAATTATCAAGTGTAGTAAAGGTATTTGATAGTAACGGCAACTCATCTTTTGATGCTAATGGAAATGGAAAATTCGATATTAATGGTAACGGTAAAATTAAATAACTAATAAAAGTTTAAAAATATTAAAAAACACAGTGATGACGAAAGGAGACAACGATGGCAGCTATTAATTCAGTAAATGTAGAAGATCAAATTAAGAAATTAGCTTTGGTAGCTACACCTACTAACACTGCAGCAACAGCTACAACAGCAAATAAAGTCCATGGCTTGACATTTAAAACAACGGATGAAGGTGGCATAGAACAAAATACAGCAGTATTTAACAGCTTGGATTCTGAAGCTCAACAAATTATTAAAAGTGCTATTGGCGATGAAGCTTGGGTAAGACCAGAAAAAATAGCAGAAGAATTGAAAAAAGCTGGTTATCAAGTTGAAGTTGGTGGACATGAAGGCAGTGGCACAGAAAAATATATGGAAGTAACCGGTAAAGACGGTGAAAAATATAGAATCTGGGATATCGGCGGTGACAACGGTATCGGCACTCAAGATATTAACTTTAACGGTGCTTTAGCAGGATTTAAAGAAGATATAGGTTCTGTAAAAACAGAAAATACCTTAAATAACGATAATAAAATAACATCAGTTTATACAACAAATGAAGCAAAACCTGAAGAGAAGAAAGCAGATTTAACAAAAGATGCTGATATAAGACAAATATTAAAAACAAGACTAGAATCAATGGGATATAAAGATCCTGCTGAAATAGAAAAGAAAATTGATGAATTACTAAGATACGGTAATGATATCCCAAGTCTTATTCTATAAAAAGAATCCAAGTTTGATAAAAAGCCTTAACTTATAAGTTAAGGCTTTTTACGTTAAATCGAGTTAAAAAGTAATTTAATATTTCTTATTAAATCAATTTTATATGTAAATATATTAAAGGCTCAATACTTATTATATATATAATTATTTAAGGAGATAATAATATGGTAATTCAATTGAAAGAAAAGCCTAAATTATCTACTACCGTGAAGGTGTTTGATAATAACGGTAATGCTTTTGATTATGGTGGTGGGCAATTTGACCCGAATTGTACCGGGAAAATTGAATTCAGAGGGAATGGAAAGATCTGATTTTTTTACCGTTAAAATCAGATCTTTTTTTTTATAATAATCTAGAAAATTAAGAGTTATAAAAGTTGAGAGGAGAGAAATATGCAAAAAATTAATTTGAATAATGAATGATGCTTAAAAGAAATAAAAGATCTATTTAAATACGGCTTAGCTTCTAAATAAGCCTGTAAATTAAGACTATTCAGGTAGTCTCATCAAAAATCATCTTGGTTATTAGGCTCTATTTTAATTTTGATTTGTGTAAATCAGCAAAATTATATATAATTATTAATAAAAAGATACATATAATTCCATATTAACTTGTTAAAGGTCATATTTGGCGTAAAATACACAGTTTATGTATTGTTAGGAGTGACATATGAAAACCTTATTAATATTTCCACCCCAATGGACTCCGATGAATCCACACTTTTCCATTGCTACACTGGTAGGTCAGTTACGAAAAAATAATTATGAAGTAAAAATTAGAGATTTAAATATAGAATTTTATAGAAAAGTTCTGACAAAAGAGTATTTACAAAAATCCATAGATAAAGCGTTTGCCCTACAAGAATATTTGTTTGAAAGTCTTTTAAAAGAATATACTGATGACAAAATTGAAGCTGATTATTCTGAAGATTTCAAAAAAGAGCTTGTTAGATATACAAAAATAAAAGAATTTAAAGAAAAAAGAATGTACGAGGTTGAGAATATTCCTGAAGCTATTGAGGAATCTGTCTCAATAATGACATGTAAAGAGAAATTTTATGAGCCTGAGTTGTTAATTGAGACTTTAAATAATATTGATAAAGCTCTTGAATTAGCGTCATTACCTTATTACCCAGCATTACTCGAATTTCATAATTATTCTAATCCATTTTTTAAGCTAACTTTTGATAGTATAAAAGAGCACTGTCTTGATAGATCTACTAATATGTTTTATGACTATTATGAAGAAGTGATTCAATCAATAATAGATGAAAATGCTGATTTGATTGGAATTTCAGTAAATTCTTCTACACAGATTATTCCTGGTTTAACTCTAGCAATGATGTTAAAACAGAGAACTAATGCTCATATAAACATTGGTGGAAACTTCTTTGGAAGAGTTGTTGAAGAACTTTCAGGAAAACCTGAATTTTTTGAGATGTTCTGCGACAGTTTAATCATAGAAGAGGGCGAAAAGCCAATTGTTGAGCTTGCTAAGTGCCTAGAAGGTAAAATTGGCATGGACAAGGTGCCAAATCTAATTTATTTAGATAACGGAATGGTAAAAGTAAATGAGAAAACCGTTCCATTAAAGCTAAATGAACTACATTGTCAGGATTTGGACGGATTTCCGCTTGATTTATATTTGACGCCTGATATAGTTTTATCAATACAGTCAAGTCGTGGATGTTACTGGCAAAAATGTTCATTCTGTGATCACTATTTTGGACAAAATGTTAACGTCAAAGATATTGATATATTAATAAACGAGATTAAAGAGGTTCAGAGAAAATACAATATATCTTATTTTGAATTTGTTGATGAATCAATAAGTCCTGGCTATTTAAAATTGATGTCCACAAGAATCATGCAAGAAGGATTGGAAATAAATTGGTTTAACAATGCCAGGTTAGAGACGGAATTTACAAAAGAATTGCTGCAAAATGCTAATGATGCAGGATTAAGAATGGTACTCTGGGGTGTTGAATCGGGTTCAGATCGTATTATGCAACTTATAAATAAAGGAATAAATCTGGATAAAAGGTTTGATGTGTTAAGAGATTCTATTGATTCCGGGATCTGGAATTTTGCATTTATTTTCTTTGGATTTCCTACAGAAACATACGAAGATGCATTAAAAACAATAGAAATGATATGTAATAATACCGATATCATTTGCTGTTATGGTAAAAGTATTTTTACTCTAGGAAAGCATACAAGGTTAAGAGATGATCCTGATAAATTTGGTATAACTGATATTGTAAAAAATCAGGATGAATTTTCACCAAGTTACGAGTTTAAAACTTCCTCAGGATTAACACCTAAAGAAGTTAATCAAGTTGCAGGGCTTTGTACGGAAAAATGTAATGAAGCTTATGGCAATCCTCTTTGGATGTACATTAGATATAGAGAAGTTCTATTCTTATATGTAAGTAAGTATGGAGCAAAGGCTGTTCAAGATTGTAAGATTGCATAAACTTAAAGGGTCCCCAAACGGGACCCTTTAAAGTATCTTGGATAATCAGAAATTAAAGAGATCCAAGCTGGCAGCTAATAGCGCCTAAGCTAGCTGAGCTTACTGTTTTAGCATATCTTGCCAAATAGCCTTTATTAACCTTTGGAGGCACAGGCTTCCAGGATTCTTTTCTTTCTTTAAGCTGTTCTTCCGAGAGAAGTAAATCAATTTTTCTATTTTCAATATCAATACATATTTTGTCACCATCTTGCACTAAAGCAATGGTACCGCCAGCTGCAGCTTCTGGTGCTATATGGCCTATACATAGCCCTCTGGTTCCACCAGAAAATCTACCGTCTGTAATTAATGCAACTTGTTTGCCTAAACCACGTCCAACTATAGCAGAAGTCGGGGATAGCATTTCTCTCATACCTGGACCACCTTTTGGTCCTTCATATCTAATAACTACAATGTCTCCAGGTACAATTTTACCGGAGTTAATTGCATTCATCGTATCTTCTTCGCAATTAAAGGTTTTTGCAGTACCTTCAAATTTGAGACATTCTGGATCTACTCCGGAAATTTTGACAACAGAACCTTCAGGAGCAAGATTACCATAAAGTACAGCTAATCCAGGATTATCTGTTATTGGGTTATCAATAGTACGAATAACATTTGAATCAACCCAGGCCTTTTCTGCTATTTCTTGTATTGTTAAGCCTGATACCCCTTTAGTATTAGCTAATTTCACTTTACTTTTTGATAAATTTTTTATTGTTCCTGGAATTCCACCTGCTTTTTCGAAATCTGTCATTGTTAATGTGCTGGATGGGTCAAGTTTTATTATTTGTGGAATCTGATGACTTAATTGGGCAAAGTCATCTAAGGTAATGTTAACTTCAGCTTCGTTTGCAATTGCAAGTAAATGAAGTACAGAATTTGTTGATCCACCAAGGGCTAAATCAGCTATAATTGCATTTCTTAGAGATTCTTTAGTAATAATTGATTTTGAGGTTATGTTGTCTTTTATAAGATCTACAATTTTAACTCCGCTTTCAAATGCTATTCTTCTTTTGTTTGCTGAAACTGCTGATGCAGCAGCACATCCTGGTAAACTCATCCCTATTACTTCTGTAAGACAAGCCATAGTATTTGCCGTGTATAATCCCTGACAGGAGCCGACTCCAGGACAAGAATTGATTTCTAATTTTGATAACTCTTCTTCTGTGATTTGTCCTGTTCTATATTGGCCTATAGCTTCAAAAGTACCTCTAATAAAAGTCAGGCTTTTGCCTTCACAATATCCATCACTCATAGGCCCGGCTGTTACAACTATTGCAGGTATGTTTAGCCTTACGGCAGCCATTAACATACCGGGGGTTATTTTATCACAATTTGTTAGCAAGATAAGCCCATCGAGCGCATGTGCAGAAGCAACTGACTCAACACTATCTGCTATAAGATCACGAGACGGCAGTGAATATTTCATTCCATCGTGTCCCATTGCTATTCCATCACATATTGCTGGAATACCGAATATGAATGAGTGCCCCCCTCCTGTATGAATGCCCTTTTCAATTGCTCTTTCCAAGTCTCTCATTCCTGAATGGCCTGGTACTAAATCTGAGAAGCTGCTTGCTATACCAATAAATGGTCTATCAAGCTGACCTTTAGCTAATCCTCCAGAATGCAATAAGGCTCTATGTGGGGCTCTGTCTATTCCTTTTTTGATTTTGTCACTACGCACTATTTGTTCTCCTATATACTCATGACGCTGTTCTTTTTTTTCTTAACACAATTATAAACCACTTACTTGCTCTTGTATTATTTTAATTTACTTTAATAAATTTATTATTCTGAATAAAGTTTAAAAAAATATACTCCCTTATTTTTGCTGGTAGCAAGGGAGTATATTTTGCACTTGATTTGCTTTTTTATTTAAAGTTTTTAATAAATATTTCCGTAATAACCATTAGTTGAGTTAAAACCATTTTCAATAGCTGTGAATAATGGTATGAATATGAAAATTAATAAAATAAATGCGATTAATATAAAAGATATTCTTTGCATTTTCATTGCTCATTTATAGTTATGAATTTATTTATATATAATTAGTATATAGCTAATTTTGCAAAAACACAATAAACTTTACGAATATGCAAAATATAATTAAGAAAAATTAATACTGCATAATAAGGACAGCGGAAAAAATCATTAAGGATTTTGATGAAAAATCCGTTATGATTTTTACAGACTGCTTCCTGTAACCAGTCATTAATCGAGTAATAAAAAAAGAGATGGTTTAAAACCATCTCTTTTTTTATTATAAACTCTTAGATTATTCTTGTAATGTTTGTACTGCTATGTTGTTATCAGCGTTTGATGCGGGTAATACTGATGAAGTTTTTATGATTAATCTGTATTGATCTTTATATGAATATGTTGTTGAGTTTGTGCCTACTGATTCAGCACCAGGTTTTTTTCCACCATTAACGTCAACTTTAACAACACAGTTTGCAGTTGCAGGGTCAACACTTGTACTAGCACCACAAAGACCATCAGCCTTTTCAAATTCATATTTAATACCATCAACTGTATAGAAATATGGGGTTGCGGCTGTTCCGTTTTGTGATAAAACATTTAATTTCCCAATGAAGAATTGAGATAAACCAGTTGTGTTACCTCCTCCACAGTTTGTACAGGTAGCTGTATCAGTACTATCTTGTGCAATACTCATAACAACTGCCTGATTAAGAGTAGCAAGACTCTTTTTAAAAGCTGACTTAAATTCAGATTGGTTAGCATTTTGAAGTAATGCAGGAATTGTTAATGCAGCTACTACACCAATAATAACTAAAGTTACTAAGACTTCTGCGAGTGTAAAACCTTTTCTTGTCATAAAACTAATACCTCTTTATTCTACTTCTTACTATTCTTTTACATAAATACACTATCGTTTAATAACTTTAAGGTTAACATATTTTTTTTACTGAGTAAATACAGTTTTTGAAAAGACAATAATAAATCATACTATTATATGAGCTATTATGTAACAGTAATGAGATTCAGGTCGTTGATATAATGCGTATATATTATGTAAAAAATTGTTAATATTTCTTACATACATTTCGGTATTTATTTTTTAACTTCAAGCAAAGCTCCAAACATCATTCCCTTTGAAGCGTGGTTATATTTAATTTGTGGTAGCAAATCTATTTCATGCTTTTTACTCAAAGAGGTAAGTTTTGTGTAAGTAGCATTAGCTGGTTTATTTAAAATAGTATTGTAAAGATATATACCTGCTAAGCTTCCTAAAGTGTTTGCTGCCAAGTCTTTCGGAGATGGTGGTACGTAGCAACCTTCTATAGCAAGCTCCCAGCTTAAATTTACCAGCTGAGATATAATTATTGCTTCTTTATCTGTAGCCCCTGCTGTCTTTAAGCATGTAGCAAGAAGGAACCACTCTAATGGATGTCCTATATAGTTAATCCAAAACTCATTATCATCATATCTCCAACCTGCCCTGGCTTTTTTAAATGGAGTTCTGAAATTATCAATAATATTTTTTGATGCATTGCCATCACGAATCGCTCTTTCTACGTGGGATGTCACTGATAGCCCGCCCACCATCATAAAAGCTGTTGCTTTTGTTAGTCTGTGTGTGGTGTCTACAGGTTGTTCTGTGCTTAAATCTAATGACTTAAATTTGATCATGTTATTCTTGTTTGCTTGATCTAAAAAAAACTCTTCTAGTTCAGTATTTGGGGGGATAAATATTATTACTTCAAGAATTTTATCGGATTGTTTGGATATTCCACCTTTTATAACCTCGGGTTTTATTTCGTTCCCATATATTATTAAATTATTTGATAATAAACTTAGTGCTATTAATGCCGTTGCCAGATGCTTCTTACCCATATTACCCCTATGATATTTTATTTGATCACAAAATTCTACTTTTCGTTTACCAGCTCATTTAGTTCATTAATATATCATGATTAATCTTAATTTTGTTGAATTTTCTCAAACTCTGTTAAGATATTTGGCTTTAACTCAAGCTTTTTGCTAAGTGTAGACAGTCCATAGCAGATTGTAAAATACATTAAAGCAATAAAGATTAAAATTTCAAATTCATGATAAGTTCTTTCATAAATGATTTCCCCAGATCTTGTTAGTTCGATTAAACCTATAGCTGATGCAAGAGATGTATCTTTAATAAGTGAGATAAACTGACTTACAAATGCGGGCGTCATTCTAGTTATTGCAAGAGGCAAAATTACATAGAATAACCTTTGGAAATAACTTAGACCTAAGCTTTTTGATGCTTCAATATAGCCTGTTTCTATAGATTTTAATCCTCCTCTGGTTATTTCTGCAATATATGCTGAGGTGAAAATTATTAATGCTATGTATGTTGATTGGAAAACTGAGGTTGATCCTCCAAATATTGCTGGTAAAAGTCCAAAATGAATGAATACTATAAAAAGAATTAATGGTGTGCTTCTAATTAATTCAATGTATATAACTGAAATAATGTTTAAAGGAAAGATTTTTGAATGTCTTATGATTCCAAGTACAATTCCCAGAATCAAACTGCCTGCAACTGAAATTGATGCAACTTGTAGTGTAATCACAAGTCCATTCATCAGAAAATCAAAATTTTCTATAATATCACTCCAATGCATTAGATTTTCACAGTCCTTCCTTGAATTTTAAGTTTATCTTCCAATATATTAGTAAGAACTGCAACTGTACCGGTTAAAATCATATAAATAACCGCTCCAACCAGGAAAAATTCCAGGAATCTAAAATCATTTACCGATTCTCTATAGATAACATAAAATATATCGGTGACTGCTATAAAGCTTACTAGTGATGAGTTTTTTATCAAGTTAATAAACTGACTGCCAAGCGGCGGTATAATTATTCTTATTGCTTGTGGAAAAACTATTAATGTGAAAACCTGAAATTGTGATAAACCTAGCCCTTTCGCAGCCTCATGCTGTTCATTGGCTATAGAATTTATGCCTGATCTAAGAACTTCAGATATATAGGCTGCTGTATAAATACTTAATGCTAATATTCCGCACATAATGGCAGGTAGATTTACTCCGATATTAGGCAGTCCTTTATACCATAAATATAGTTGTATTAATAAAGGAGTGTTTCTTATTACTTCAACATATATTATTGCAAGCGGTTTTAAGCTGGAGTTATCCTGGCTTCTGAAGTAAGCAATTGTAATTCCAATAATAAGCGCGAAAATAGAGCTTATTATTGATACAAATAGTGTTATTTTTAGTCCATTTATAATATAAGGTAAAGCTTTAACAATTGCATTTACATCAAAATCGTACATTTTTTAGTAAGGCATCCATTTTCTTTTTAGTTTTTCAAGTGTACCATCATTTCTCATACTATCTAAGGCCATATTTACAGCTTCTTGAAAAGATTTAGTCTCTTCACCCTTTTTAAATCCAATTCCGTATGGTTCTTTTGTATATCTTTCTTTAAGCATTTTGTAGTTCGGATCTTCAGATATCAGGCCTGCAATAATAATATCATCAGTTGTCAAGGCATCAGCTCTCTTTGCTCTTAATGTAGAAAAAGCATCTGTATATGTTCTGAATCCTAGAATATTGGCATTTGGTGCCAGCATTCTAATGTTATCTTCAGCTGTTGACCCTAAAATTACTATAACATTTTTGCCGTTTAAATCCTTAACTGACCTAATTTTGCTATTATTTGAAACCATCAATGCTTGTCCTGCTATATAATAAGGCGAACTGAAATCTATTACTCTCTTTCTCTTCTCGTTAATTGTCATAGTTGCAGCAACTAAATCAATTGTACCGGATGTTAATGAAATTATTCTGCTTGAAGATGTAACCTGTTGAAACTCTACCGCATTTTCATTACCAAGTATCCTTTTAGCTATTTCTTTTACTAAATCGATATCATAACCTTGCAGTTTTTGATTTTCGTCAATGTAACCAAAAGGTTTTGAATCATATTTAACGCCAACAATGATTTTTCCCCTTTGAGTAACTCTTTCTAGTAAGTCTTGTTTATATTTAGGTTGTGTACAAGCTGCTAAACCTGTAAATATAGATAAAGCCAAAATTAAAAGAAGAATTCTTCCATATAAATTTCTAATACTTTTCATAATTTTCTCGCTTATTACACTTCCAACTTTAATACACTTCTTAAAAATTCGCGTGTGGCGTCGTTATTTGGGTTTTTGAATATTATATCAGGTGATCCTTCTTCCAAAATTTCACCATTAGATAAGAATACAACCTTATTTGCAACATCTCTGGCAAAGCTCATCTCGTGAGTAACAACAATCATAGTCATGCCTTCTTCTGCTAATTCTTTCATTGTATCCAGTACTTCACCTGTCATTTTTGGGTCTAAAGCGCTGGTAGGTTCATCAAAAAGCATAATTTTGGGCTGCATTGCCAGACTTCTTGCAATTGCAACTCTTTGAGCTTGTCCACCTGATAATTCCTCTGGGTATCTGTCTATTTTATCAAGTATTCCTACTTTTTCAAGAAGCTGTATTGCAAGAATTTCAGCTTTTTCTTTAGGCATTTTCTTCACTTTCATTGGGGCCAGCATTATATTTTCTTTAACTGTCATATGAGGAAATAAATTAAATTGCTGGAAAACGATTCCTACTTCAGCTCTAATTTGATTAAGATTTACATTATCATCAGTAATGTCTACTCCATCAATGAATATTTTTCCCTTTGTAACAGGTAATAATCCATTGATGCATTTTAAGAATGTGCTTTTACCACATCCTGATGGGCCGATAACGGCTATAATCTCACCTTTAATTATCTCAATATTAATGTTTTTCAATACGGTGAGACTTTTGAACGATTTAAAGACGTTTTCTAATTTAATCATTTTTCTTTGCTGATCAGCTTTTGTTATTCTTTATGTTATGAAATTAGGCAATTTGTCATAGATCTTTGGTTGTTTACAATTAGGTAATATTTCCTTAATATCTTAATACATGATCATTTTTAAAGTAAATAAAATATTCGGAGTATTAATACGCTCTTTTCTATTATTAGTTAATAATTTTGAGGGATGAATATGAATATTGAGAAATCTATACAGGTAAAAAGACCCGTGACAATTAAAACTGTAGTAACAGATGGTTTTAAAAAACAAGCTACAGAAGAAATAAATAAAGAACTTCATTTATTGGACAGTCAGATTATGCAGCTTGAGTTACAGAATAAGCAAATTCAAGACCAAGCCGGTAGTTTTGGTGCTGCTTATGGAGAAGAAGGCACTAAGCAAATACAAGACGCTTTAGCTGAGTTATCAGGCAGAATGCAGCAAATGGTTTCATTAAAACAAGAACTGCAATCACAGAGAGACAGTATTAATCATTTAGCTTCTGAGAATATTGTTGTAACTGGAAGTCTTGAAAACTATTTTGAACTCAAAATAGGTGAAAATATTTACGATAAGTTTAAAAATGCTGAAATTATTGTTAGAGATGGTATCATACAAGATATAAGAATGTAGTATAAAGTTGAATCACTTATGGTTAATTGTGGAGTGCAAGTGGAAAAATTACTGTCTATTGGTAAAATTTTAAATTTTCATGGAATTCATGGTGAAGTAAAAGTCGGTTATACTTCAGAAAAAAAAGAGAAACTAACAGAACTTCGTGAAGTTTATACTGAGAAAGACTCTAAGATAGTTAAGTTAACTGTAGAATCAGTTCGTTTTCACAAGAATTTTGCTTTAATTAAGTTTAAAGAATTTTCATCAATAAATGATGTATTAGAACTAAAAGGTGCATATTTAAAAATTCCAAAAAGTCAGATTGAAAGTGAACTTGAGGAAGATGAATTTTATATTGATGATCTCATTGGGCTTGAAGTATATGATGTTTCAGGAAATCGAGTAGGTAATGTTACTTCTATTATTAACTTAAAACAAGAAGAAGATATACTTGCTGTAAAAGACCAGGAAAATCATGAGCATCTTATTCCTTTTGTTAAAGATTTAGTTCCTGAAGTGAATATTGAAGCAAACAGAATAATTGTAAAGAAAATTCCCGGGCTTCTAGATGAGTTACAGGAATAATTTTGCTTATATTAAGGACGATATAGTAGATGAAATTTGATGTAATAACTTTATTTCCTGACTTAATAGAAGATTATGCCTCCTGTAGTATTATAGGCAGGGCTAGAAAAAACAATGTTATCACTGTAAATACGATCAATCCCAGAGATTTTACACACGATAAGCATAGAACCGTTGATGATACTCCTTATGGTGGCGGTGCTGGCATGGTACTCATGTGTGATCCCATTTTTTCTGCTATTGAATCTGTTCAAAAGTTAGAAAACTCTTGTACTATTTTATTAACCCCGCAGGGTAAGCCTTATAATCAGGAAATTGCACATGAATTTAGTCAAAAAGATGAATTGTTACTAATTTGTGGTCATTATGAAGGTTTTGATGAAAGAATACGTCAAGGATTAGAAGTGGTTGAGATTTCCATAGGGGATTTTGTACTTACAGGAGGTGAATTGGCAGCCTTGTGTATAGTTGATTCCGTAACCAGACTTTTACCAGGAGCTTTAGGAAAGGTAGAGTCAGCTTTTGATGACACATTTTCTTCCGGTTTACTTGAATATCCTCAGTATACAAGACCGCCAGAATATAGAGGCATGACGGTACCTGAAGTTTTGTTATCCGGTAATCATAAAGAAATTGACAAATGGAGAAGAAAGCAGGCTATAATTAGAACAATGGAGAAAAGGCCTGATTTATTCGAAAAGTTTGTTCAAAAGGGAATTTCAAAAGAAGATAAGCTTATAATAGATGAATATATATTAGAGCAACAGAGGAATTAAAAAATGGACATATATCAATCAGTAATTACAGGTGTTATTCAAGGATTAACAGAGTTTTTACCAGTCAGCAGTTCAGGGCATTTAGTATTAACATCTTCTATATATAAAATATTAATGGGAAAAGAGTTAGCTAGCGGCGGTAGCGAGGAAATACTTTTTGATATTATGCTCCACATAGGAACTCTTTTAGCCGTATTAATATATTTCAAACAGGATATTGTTCATCTAATAAGTGAATTTTTTAAATCTTTAAAAGAGGGCACATTAAAGACTAATTATGAGGCTCAGCTGCCCATATATATTGTCATAGGGACGATTGCCACAATTGCAGTAGCATTACCATTTAAAGATTTCTTTGAGTCACTTGTGTATAACCCTGCAAGAGTTGGAATAATCCTGATGATAACAGGTATTGTTCTTTATTCTACAGAATTGATGTCCAGTAAGATTACTCAGAAGGTCTCAAATATTACCTGGAAAAAATCGATATTAATAGGCTTAGCTCAGGGGTTAGCAGTTGCACCCGGATTATCAAGATCTGGGTCAACTATTGCAGCTGGACTTGCTGCTGGTTTGGATAGAGTAACTGCTGCCAGATATTCATTTTTATTAAGTATTCCTATAATAATCCTTGCGGCTGTTTATCATTTGTTTGATATTGGCAGTGTCAGTGAAATATTAAGCTATAATTGGACCGCAATTATTATTGGAACTCTTATATCTGCGTTAGTTGGATATTATTGTATTAAATATTTCATAATCTTTATCAGTAAAAATAAATTGAACATTTTTGCCTTCTATTGCTTGATAGTGGGCTTATTAATGTTTTTATTCTTTGGTAGTATTTAGATTCATAAATTTTTGCTTCAAATCTTTCATCATTGCTATTGGTGATGATAAAGAAGGCCCATGAATTTCATGGACAGCTTTTGAACGATGAGAACCATCAGGATCATAAACGATCCTTTTATTCTTATCTACTTTAAGGGCATGGGTTAAGTAATAATCAGCTAACCAGCCCATAGACTTTAATGTTTTTGCCTGAATAGGATTAATTTGGTGTATATTTGCAAGGACATCTATAGGATATAGCTTATTCAATGATTTTGGTGATATTTTGCCCGGCTTGAATATTTCTTTATAGTCCTCATTGTTTGCGATGATATCACCTGCTTTTTTACCTGTAAATTGCTTAATTACAGGCTCTTGATCAGAAACCAAGCGTGCAGGGATTTCCACATTGCCACTTCCTGTGATGTCATACCCAAGAAGAAGATTGTCATGACTTACCGGTGTAATGTTAAACACCCCCTGTTCAAAATTTACCAGCTTATTATCAGCTGAAAAAGGAGACTTTTTCCCTTCAGCATTATATGAACCTACACTTATACAGTCATTTGCTAAGGTAAAAAGATTTATATAATCAGGTCCGTTATCCCCGGCCGGGATATAGACAGGAATTCCCTGCTTAGTTGTTTCCTCAATTGATTTTAGAACTTTAGTTACTTTTTCTGCGATAAGTTTAAATTTATCTAATTCTTCTTTAGCTTGTCGATTAGAATTAGATAATTCCTCAACTTTTTCAGGAATATCAGGATTATTAAAGAAATTGCGGATATCTTTTTTATAAAGGTGAAAGTTTTCCTGTGTTACTGGAATTCCTGTAAAGAAAGCCAAATCATCATAACTATAGTTTATACCCAGTGACATATTAACAGCATTGATTTTTTTGCCATTTTTAACTTGATTTTCAACCTCGTTAAATGCTGATTCAATATTATTCAAAGTATGATCCAGCGAATAATCATAATTATCACTCACATCCAGCGTCATTATGTCTGATTTTGGATATATGCTTTTAGATATTAACTGAATAATATTTCCATGGGTTAAATCAGGTATTCTATCTCCATTAATATCGTATTTTTGGCCATGAAACCTATCTATTAATACTACTGTTGGAATTGTAGTGTTAGAAAAAATACGTCCTGCAAAGCTTATCAATTTTTTATATAGCTGTTGCACCGAATTATTATTTAATATGAGTTGATCCTGCTGAGTAACTGGAATTATATCCCTATTAGTTTCAATATTTCTGGGATACCCTGGAGGTATTTTGCTATGTGATACAGATAGACTATTTATCTTGTTAAGCATTAATTTTTTCTCTAAGGTTATACATTAAAAGTTAAGTATTTAGCCTTAGGATAATTGATAGATTATTTGTGAATGTTAAGATTTATTCACTTTAAAAAAACATTACTAAAGCACCTAAGATTTAATTAATTAGGAGAAAGACAGTATATAGTAGATCAGGTTCATTCTCTATTATCAAAGTCTTCATATTGATCTATTAATTCTGTTTCAGGATACAAATCAGCAACATCAGCAGTGAATGTGTCTGATAATTCATTAAAAGGAGCTCCACATTCAGTACAATATAATACTATTTCTCTTCTATCAGTACCGGGTAAGCTCTCTTCTTCATCCAGTACCATAACTTCACACGTAACGTATTTATGTTCTTCTTCGCAATAAATTTGCTTTTCTATTGTATGTGCCATATTTCATCTCCTTGTAAAAGCCTGGAGTATGTAAAATTTGTTCTTTTTTATAAATTATCACTTTTTAAACTATTTTTTATGCTAGGGAGGAATAATTTAACTACTGTCTTTAAGTAGCATATATATGCTTTTATGAAAGACAAAATATTATGATATTATCTTAATCAAGTAGTGTGGATTTATAAGAGTCGGATGATATATGAGAAAAGCCGTATTTTATGTATCTTTAATATTAATTACGTATTTTTTAACGTTTAGGATTGTTATACCTGATTATGATTTATGGGCAAGGTTAGCTGTCGGCTCCCTTTTCTTTCAAACTGGCGGAGTTTTAAGCCATGATATATTTGCTTATTCACTTGTTAAACCTTTGTGGGTTGATCATGAATGGGGTTCTGGCGTTTTATTTTATAGTTTAACTCGCTGTTTTGGAGAATTTGGAATCTTTGCTTTAAAAGGAATTATAATCTTTCTAATTTTCCTATTGATACTTAAAATTATCAAATTACAGCAAGGGCAAAACAGCAATGTTAAGATATTATATTTTATTCTTATTGCGTTTTCTCTATATCCAAATATAGCTAATACTGTAAGATCACAGATATTTACCTTCCTTTTCTTTATTCTTTGGATATATGTACTGGAAAGGGTACGTAGAGGAGAAAACAGATTATTGTGGATATTGCCTGTGACAATGATATTTTGGGCAAATATGCACGGAGGATTTGTAGCAGGACTTGGACTATTACTTATATATGCATTAGGTGAATTTTTAAACAGAAATAATCCTTTAAAATATATTGGAATTCTTATGCTCAGTATTTTAGTTACAGTAATAAATCCATACGGAATTAATTACTGGCATTATATTGTTGAAGCTACTACTATGACACGAATTGGGTTTGTAGAATGGCAAACAATTAATTTATCAGGTCCGGTTCATAATATAGGTGGTTTTAAAATTCATGTGCTTTTAGGGTTCTTTGTATTTGTTTTATTGACATTTATAACTGCTGTAATCTCGTATATTAAGAGGTATAACCCTGATTGGGTAAAAATTGGGATTGTTATAGTCACTCTTTATTTAAGTTTAAAGCATCAAAGGCACACTGTATTCTTTATACTTGCTATATCCAGCTTGTTATATCACCAGTTTGTTTATATATTTGGGTTATTAGGAACATTTATTGAGAATAAATTCGGAAAAAAATTATTAAGTGTTTTAGATATTAAATTAAACATTGCAATTTGTATTCTGGTAATATATCTTGCTTATCTTGTTTTTCCTATGCCTACTAGATTTGTGGTTAGCCCTGCTGTTTATCCTGTAGGATCTTTGGAGTTTATAAAACAGAATAATTTGTTTGGAAATCTGGCAATTACATATAATTGGGGGAGTTATGCATTATGGAAAATGTATCCACAATGCAGAGTGCTTATTGATGGAAGGTATGAGGAAGTTTATCCTAATGATATGTACTTATTAGCTTTAAAATTTTCTGAGCATATAGGTAATGACTGGGCCAAGTTCTTAGATATTTTCCATACAGATATAATAGTGGCTCCAAAAAGTGCATATAAGCCTCAAGATTTGCAAAGTCTGACTAATTGGAAGCCTGTTTATGAAGATATGGTTAGTGTTGTTTTATTGCCACGAAATAAAGTTAGAGATTTTGAGTTTTATCCTAATTACAGTAATACAATTTACTGGCAGGAAGATTTCTCTAAACCAGTTGATTTAAAATGAGCTAGAAAATGAAAAGGTTTTTCTTTTATTTAACTTTAATATTAATTTCATATATTTGTGCTGTTATTGTTAATCATCCTGATAATGATTTATGGGCTAGATTAGCGGTAGGTTCACTTTTCTTTCAGACTGGCGGTGTATTAAGGCATGATATTTTTGCTTATACTCCGACAAAGGATTTATGGGTAGATCATGAATGGGGTTCTGGTGTTATTTTTTATTTTTTTGTTGACAAATTTGGTGATTGGGGATTGTTTTTACTAAAAGCCATATTATTACTCATGATTTTTGTATTGTTAAGTAAAATCATTAGGCTGTATATCGAGAAAAATTTGCATATTGAGGTATTTTATTTTATATTTCTTGCTTTTTCTATTCTTCCTGGAATCGCTAATCTGTTACGATCACAGATATTTACTCTTTTATTCTTTGTTTTCTGGATTTATATATTGGAAAGAGTACGTAGAGGAGAAAATAGATTATTGTGGACGTTGCCTGTGACAATGATTATCTGGGCAAATTTGCACGGAGGATTTGTTACAGGGCTTGGATTATTGCTCATTTATGCGCTTGGAGAGTATTTAAATAAGAAGGATTTCTTAAAATATCTTTGGATTCTTGGGCTTAGTATTTTAGTCACTTTAATAAATCCTTATGGAATAAATTACTGGTCTTATATTCTCGATGCCACTACCATGTCTCGTTCATTAATTGGAGAATGGATGCCTGTATCTCTCGTAGATGGCCCATTTCATATTATTAATGGGGTTAGCATTCATATACTTTCAGGATTTTTCCTATTTTTATTATTAACACTAATTGTTGGAATAAGGTTATTGATTAATCAGACTAAAGCTGACTGGGTTAAGATTTTACTTATTGGAATAACCCTTTATTTAGGGTTAAAACATCAGAGGCATGTTGTTTTCTTTATTTTTGTTGTTTCAGGATTACTGTATCATCAATATCTTGCTCTATTTTACAGCATATTTGACTTAATTAAAAATAAAATGGGAGAAAAATTCAGTAGATATCTTGTATTGTCGAAAAACATGCTAGTTTATGTATTGATAATTAGTGCTTGTATGTTTTTTGTTCCTACATTACCTAATAAAATAGCAGTAAAACCGATATTTTATCCTGTAGGAGCGTTTGAATTTATAAAACAAAACAATTTGTCCGGAAATTTAGCTACTACGTACGGCTGGGGAAGCTATGCATTATGGAAATTATATCCTCAATGCAAGGTACTTATTGATGGAAGGTATGAAGAAGTTTATCCTAATGATGTTTATGAACTTGCGATGAATTTTTCTGAACACTTGAATGATAATTGGTATAAATTTCTAGATTATTTTCATACGGATATAATTGTTGCTTCAAAATTAAAATATTTGTCAGATGATCTTGAAATACTGGGTGGATGGAAGGTTGTTTATGAGGATGCCGTTAGTGTGGTATTTTTACCTCTAGATAAGATTAAAGATTCTTATATTTATCCAAATTTCAGAAGTAGAATATATTGGCAAGAAGATCTTTCTAAGCCAGTTAACTTGAATTAACATAAGTAAAGAGTTTTTTCTTAATTCACTCTTTTAATAATTTAAGTATTATAATTTTGATTAAATAGTGTGGGTGGAGCTGAATAGTATATGAAAAAGATAATATTTTACCTTGTTTTGGCACTAATTTCAGGT
>MFRQ01000035.1 GCA_001784615.1 Candidatus Melainabacteria bacterium RIFOXYA2_FULL_32_9 | reverse complement strand
AGAAAAATCTGAAATAACTCTTCAAAAAGTCTTTACTTAATTTTTAATTTATAAAATCATGTTATATTAAATCTGATATTCAATTAAGGAGCTGGGAAAAAATAATGAATGAGGCAAATAAAAGACAGCCATTTTTCTATGATGTAACCCTTAGAGACGGCAATCAAGCCTTAAAAAAACCTTGGAATACAAAACAAAAAGAAATTATCTTTAATCAACTAATAAAATTAGGTATACAGGGTATAGAAGTCGGTTTTTCCGGCTCCAGCGATATGGATTTTGAAGCTTGTCAATATTTAGCATCAATTGCACCCGATAATGTAGTAATTTCAGGACTGGCAAGAGCTGTTGAAAAAGATATTATTAAGGTTGCTGACGCATTAAAAGATGCACATAAACCAAGAATTCATACATTTATTGCAATGAGCCCTTTTAATATGAAATATGTACTTAAAAAAGAACCTGATGACATAAGAAAAATTGCTGTTGAAGCTGTTAAATATGCAAAATCATTAGTGGGAGAAAAAGGTGAAGTGCAATTCTCTGTGGAACATTTTGGAGATTGTGCTGAAAATCTAAGCTTCGTTATTGATTCTTTGCAAGAAGTTGTACAGGCTGGAGCAAGGGTAATAAATCTTCCAAACACAGTTGAGCGCACCCGCCCGATGGAATTTGTAAAATTAGTAAATGAAGTAGTAAATGCACTGCCATCTGACACAATAATAGCTGTACATTGTCACAACGATTTAGGTATGGCGTCTGCAACAACTGTGGAAAGTTTCTTTGCAGGAGCTACACAGCTTGAATGCAGTTTAAACGGCCTTGGAGAAAGAGCAGGAAACACCAATTTATATGAAGTCACCACAAGTCTATTTAACTGTAACATTGATGTTCCTCTTGATATGACAAAAATCTACGAAACAGCAGTTATTGTTGCTGAAATGTCAAATATTCCAATATATGAAAAAAGCCCACTAATTGGACCTGATGCACTTGCTCATAGAAGTGGTATACACCAAGATGGTGCGTTTAAAACAAAAGGAATGCAAAAAGGAGCTTACAGACCTATACATCCTTCATTAATTGGCAGAGATGATGACGAACACCTTGGATTTACAAGCCAGTCAGGTAAAACTGCCATATATGAAATAATTACAAGAGCTGGCTACCCGATTACAATAGAAGAAGCAATAAGAATTGTGCCTTTTGTCAAGGAAAAAGCTGAAAAAATCGGAGAGCTCCCTGTCCAAACAATAATGGATATTTATCTTAAAGAAATATTTGAAATTGAAGGCCCATTCAAACTTGTTGAATTCAAAAAGATTGATAATGGTGAAAAAGAAAAATATAAATTATCCTTCACGTATAACGGCAAAGAATATGATACCATAGGGCACGGTGATGGCCCTCTTGAGTCATGTTTAGATGCACTTGCAGGCGCTGGATTTAAAGAAAAACTTCTACATTATGAGCAATCTGCTTTAGGCGAAGAAGTAAAAGGTGTTGCAGCTGATGCTATGACTGTAATTCAGCTCTCTGCAGAAAGTGGTGAAACAATAATATGTAGAGGCAAAGATACCAGCACCGTAAAAGCTAATGTTAAAGCAATATTTAACGGATTAAACCTTATTCATAACCTGAAAAATGCAGAAATAGCAACTACAAAAAGCTAAAGAATCCTGGCTTAAATTTTACATTTTTTGGTTTTTAAAGACCTTTTATTGTTATTATTTAGTAATAGTGGTAAAATTAAATTCTCACTAGTATAAACATTAATAAACTAAGGGGATATGGTAATAGTAGATTGGAGTCCCTAAGATGATTCAAGATCAAAATTGTGCAAAAGACAGACTTATTCTAGCTCTTGATGTAGATACATTAGATGAAGCAAAAGCACTAGTTTATGAACTTAAAGATTATGTAGGCATTTTTAAGGTTGGTCTGCAATTATTTACAAGCGTTGGACCAGAAATTATAAATATTATCCACGGAGAAGGTGGGAGAATTTTCTTTGACGGCAAATTTCATGATATTCCTAATACTGTAGCTAAAGCTAATGCAAACCTTGTAAAACACGGGGTTACCTTCTTTAACATGCACATTTCTGGTGGATCCAAAATGATTGCAACCTCAATTAAATTAGCAAAAGAAACAGCTAAACTGCATAAACTTCCAAAACCCATTATTCTTGGAGTAACTCTTCTTACAAGCTTTGGTCAAAGGACTTTAACTGAAGAATTAGGCGTAGAGAAGCATATTGATGATTATGTTTGCAGATTAGCAAAATTAGCTAAAGAATCGGGTCTTGATGGTGTAATTGCAAGCGCAACAGAAGCACCAAAAATCAAGAAAGAATGTGGAGATGAATTCATAATATTATGCCCTGCAATAAGACCCACATGGTCTGTTGTTAATGATCAAGTCAGATTTGTAACACCTACAGACGCTATCAGAGCTGGTGTAAATTATCTTGTTGTAGGAAGACCAATAACTTCAGCAAAAGATAAAGTTTCCGCCGCTAAATTAATACTGGATGAAATTAATGAAGCACTTAACAGTAGGTTTGAAGAAGAACTGGTCTAATTTTTAAACTTTTAAATATTTAAAAATCCCTGATAAGTTTATCAGGGATTTTTAGAATTATAAATTCCAGAATTAACC
Organism: Candidatus Melainabacteria bacterium RIFOXYA2_FULL_32_9; assembly: GCA_001784615.1. Lineage (NCBI taxonomy): Bacteria > Bacillati > Candidatus Melainabacteria > Candidatus Melainabacteria bacterium RIFOXYA2_FULL_32_9. The sequence goes on along the minus strand of MFRQ01000035.1, from coordinate 9,992 downwards.
TTTAATAAGGTGTGCTTTTTCTTCTTCTGTAACACCTTTTATTGTAAGATTAACTCTTCCTTTTTCATCAACGCTCATAACCTTGACAACTACTTCATCACCAACGTTAATAGCATCTTCAACTCTTGCTATTCTTTCTTTTGAAATTTGTGAAATATGAACCATACCGTCCTTGCCTGGCGCAAGTTCAACAAAAGCTCCTATTGGTATAGTTCTTACAACCTTACCTCTTACAATAAGGCCTTCAGTGATTTTTCTTGTAAGGTTTCCAATAATAGAAATGGCTTTTTCAGTTGCCGGACCATTTGCACTGGTAATAAGTACAGTACCATCATCTTCAATATCGATGGTTACACCGGTTTCTTCAATGATGCCTCTGATTGTTTTACCACCAGGCCCAATTACTGCTCCAATGCTTTCAACATCTATCTTCATAGTGTGAATTCTTGGAGCAAATGGTGACATTTCTTTTCTTGGCTCAGGGATAACTTCTATCATTTTATCTATAATGAAGTTTCTTCCAACTTTTGCATCATTAATAGCTCTCTTAAGGATTTCAAAATCTATGCCTTTAATTTTCATATCCATTTGAAGAGCTGATATACCTTCTTTATTACCTGTCACTTTGAAGTCCATATCACCAAGGAAATCTTCAAGCCCTTGAATATCAGTAAGAATTGCTGTTTTATCACCCTCTTTAACGAGTCCCATTGCAACACCACCAACAACTGTAGTAATAGGAACACCTGCATCCATAAGAGCAAGACAGCTTCCGCAGGTACTTGCCATACTGCTTGATCCGTTGGATTCAAGTATGTCTGAATTAACTCTAAGTGTATATGGGAATATATCTTTAGACGGTAATGCCGGTAAAATAGCTCTTTCTGCTAATGCACCGTGACCTATTTCACGTCGGCCAGCGCCTCTCATTGGTCTAACTTCACCAGTTGCATATCCCGGGAAACTATAATGGTGCATATATCTTTTTGTTGTTTCAGGTGAAAGCCCATCTAATTCCTGAGCTTCTCCAGGCGAACCTAAAGTAGCAACTGATAGAGCCTGGGTTGCACCACGAGTAAACACGGCTGAACCATGAGTTCTTGGAAGGACTCCTACTTCAACAGTAATAGGTCTGATTTCATCGTATTTTCTTCCATCAGCCCTGACACCCTCGTTAATTACCATGTTTCTCATTATTTTCTTTTCAACACTTTTAAACTCTTCATTAACAAACTTAATTTCTGAAGAAGCTAAAAGCTGCTTAATTGAGTTTTCTTCAGGAAGTTCTTGAATTCTTGCATTTACAAGTTCTTTTGCTTGTTTAAGTTTTTCTTTTCTGGCATCCCTGTCAAAGTTATGATATGCCTCATTAATAAGCTGAGCAGCAACTTCTTCAACGAGATTATGAAGCTCAGTTGTGTCATGAGGATTAACAAATTCCTTTTTTGTAACTCCACATTGAGCTGCAAATGCTCTTTGAGCTTCAACCTGTTTTTTAATTTCAGGAAGTGCAAACTCAACTGCTGCAAAAATTTCTTCTTCAGGTACGAAATCACAGCCTGCTTCAACCATTAAAACAGAATCTTCTGTTCCTGCAATAACTATATCGAGAGCACTATAATCTGCTTCTTCGTAAGTTGGATTTGCAATGAATTTGTCATTAACTTTAGCCACTCTTACAGCACCAATAGGCCCTTGGAATGGAGCTCCTGATAATTCTAATGCTGTTGATGCACCTAATATAGCTAATGTATCAGGCTGTATATTTCTATCTGAACTTAAAGTAGCAGCAACAATCTGAACATCATTTCTAAATCCTTTTGGGAATAAAGGTCTTATGGGTCTATCAATAAGTCTGCTTGTAAGAATTGCCTTATCAGAAGGACGACCTTCTTTTCTTAAAAAGCCGCCAGGGATTTTTCCTACAGAATACATTTTTTCTTCATAATCAACGAGGAGTGGGAAGAAATCTATTCCTGGTCTTGGCTCCTCATTAACAGTAACCGAAACAAGTAGAACAGTTCCTTCACAACTAATGGTGACAGAACCTGCTGCCTGTTTTGCAAGTCTACCGGTCTCAAACTCAACCGTTCTTTCTCCAATTTTTAATGTGTACTTTTGAATTGAATCCATCTTTTACTTCTTTTCCTTCTTCTCTTTATATTTCCAATAAATAGTATATATTAAAAACACAGATATAATAAGTATGTTATTTTGTGTTATATATCTATTTCTGCAAAAGTCAGATATAAGTTGTTTTATAGCAATTTTTCACTATTCAGTATAAAATACTTATTACAAATTACTATCTGAATAAGGACTAAACATATGGAGAATTTAATTCTCACCGAAAAGAGAAATCCAAACACCATAAATATTGATCTCCTATCATCCAGGGATATAGTAGAGCTTATAAATAAAGAAGATTATAAAGTAGCGGAAGCTGTAAATAAAGAACTGGATAAAGTGGCAAAAGCTGTAGATATAATAACTCATAGTTTTTTGAACAATGGAAACCTTTTATATTTTGGAGCAGGAACCAGCGGAAGGCTTGGAATTCTTGATGCCTCAGAATGTCCACCGACATTTAACGCCAATCCTGATATGGTAAGAGGGTATATTGCAGGTGGGGATGTAGCTATAAAAAAAGCTGTAGAGGGCGCAGAAGATAGTTTTGAAGCAGGAATTACTGATCTTGTTAATTCAGGAGCAAAAGCCGGAGATGTAGTAATTGGAATTTCTGCCAGCGGTAATGCTCCTTATATACAAGGGGTTTTAAAAAAAGCTAAGGAATTAAATATTTCCACAATAGGACTTGCCTGCAACAAACAAGCAAAAATAAAAGAGTATTCTGATATCTTAATAGCTCCTGAAGTTGGAGAAGAGGTAATTACCGGCTCTACCAGAATGAAAGCAGGAACAGCTCAAAAAATGGTATTAAATATGCTGACAACTGCTTCAATGATAAGAACCGGCAAGACTTATGAAAATTATATGATTGATGTTCAACCTACTAATAATAAATTAAGAGATAGAGCAGCTAGAATAGTTTCAGAGATAGCAGAAGTGAATTATAAAACTGCTCAAGAAACTTTAATCTCAAATAATTATAATGTAAAAATCTCAATAATAATGCTAAAAGCTTCTCTATCTACCAAAGAAGCTGAAGAACTGTTACAGCAACACAATGGCAGATTAAGAGAAGCTCTATTTACTATAAAATAGCTATTTTTTTAGATTTTTTACTAGTTCTTTTACTTGTAAATCAGGCTTTTCTGTATGATTAAAATTTTCAATTGCTGATTCTATGTATTTCTCAGCTATTTCAAAAGAATTTTTAATATCTAAAGATTTTTGTTTTAAAAATTGTTCTTTTTCTTGATTTTTCATTACTACAATCTCCTTAATTTGTAAAAGGGTAAGATTTAAGACTAATAATAACCCGAATTGTTAAATCAGTAAAATGTTTATTAACTGAGTTAAAAATTCTTAAATATTTTACTGGCTATTTTTACCATTTTCCCATCTTAAAGCAGCCCCAGCAACTCTTTTGCCAAGATGTCGTGCGGTTTCACAGTCGCATTCAGGCGGAGCGGTCTCAGCTGACTCACTAAAAGGAGACATGGACATTGATCCAATAAATGAGCCTAATCTATTGAGTTCTTTTTTCTCAGGATCTTTTTGCAAATCTCCTGGAATCAAGCCCAAACTAACCCATACCATGCCATGCTGGGCAGCAAAAATAAATATTTGCATCATAGTATTAAGTTTATCCCCACTTGGCCAGCCTGAATTTACAAATCCAGCTGCAATCTTATCTTTCCAGCCCTGTTTCATCCAGACTTTAGAGGTAGAATCCATAAATATTTTGAATGGAGCTGATATTGTCCCCATATATGTAGGACTTCCAAATATTATCGCAGCTGAGTCAGCTATAAAATCCCAATTATCTTGAACCTCTTCTACAGATATTAACTTACCTTCAATTGATTCTACAGATTGTACTCCCTGCAAAACAAATTCAGCTTGTCTTTTTGTATGTCCACGTCCACTATGATATATTATTGAAACTTTTACCATATTAATATCCTCAGCCATTCTCATTGAATTCTTAGTTTTAGCATAGCATTAAATAAGGCTATACATAGTCTTATTATTGCTGTTATTTCAATTTAAATGGTTTTTCTACAGCTAATCTTAATAAACATAAAAAAAATATTAATTAATTATGAAAATTCAAAAATTACTATTATTATAAAATTATGCTTCAGATTATAAAAGGAACTTAAAAATGAAAAGTAAACTGGAAAAAATATTTGAAATCGCAAATCAAACATACAATGTGGATAAACTGGAAGTATGGACTGACTCTTATGTAGCAAGAGGCAATTTGCTTAATGAACCTGGAAAAACAGTAGAAGGCATTGTAACTTTGATTGACGTTGATGTTTATCCTATTTTTAGTGAATGTGAATGTTCAGGAGGCAGCGTTAGTCGCACCTGGCTGAACATTTTTGAAGATCAAATAATCTCATTTACATTCACTAAAAAAGGTGAATAGTTAAAGCCAAATTGTAGGTTGGGTCAAATTAATTTGACCCAACAATTTATAATATAATTAATAAATGGAATACCGAAGAGCGTTTATAGAAAATAGTTATATCTTCATTACCGTCGTTACAAGTAAACGACGGAAGATTTTGGTTAAAAACATAAAATTATTAAGAAAAGCATTTGAAAATGCTAAAAGATTTCATTTTTTTGAAATATATGCGGCAGTAATTTTGAATGATCATTTTCATATAATCATTAAGCCTGAAAAAACTAATAATTATCCAATGATAATCAGGTTAATTAAAAATTATTTTTCCAGAAATATTGATATTTCATCAATTGATGACTATGAAATTTCTCCAAGTCGCAAAAGTAAAAAAGAGAAAGATATCTGGCAAAGACGCTACTGGGAACATACTATTCAAGATGAAAAAGATTTATATAATCATCTTGATTATATTCATTACAACCCTGTCAAACATTGTTACGTCGATAATGTGAAAAATTGGGAATATTCATCTTTTCACAAATTTGTAAAAGATAATCTATATGATATTAATTGGGGCTGCTTTGAAGATGTGAAAAAGATTCAAAGTATGAATTATGAATGATTTTGTTGGGTAAAATTAATTTTTACCCAACCTACACTTTGCTACTAAACTCATCATACAAGGGTGCGCACTGCGCACCGATAAAAAGAAAGCAATAATAAGAATAAAGGAAAATTATGAAACTAGATATTAAAAAAGCATTTTATTCAATATTTAGCCATAGTAAGTGGCTACAAAATCTTATTATCGGTTGTTTGTTGTTTGGCATTTGCCAGATTCTTGTTGAGGCACCAGTAGTTATGCCTTATAAAATTTTTACTTCTGCAATTGGGTCCTTAATTGTTTTTGTTTTATTCGGCTATTTGGTACAAACTGCCCATAATGAAATAAATAATACGAATAATTTATCTCTAAATTGGTCAAGTTGTCTAAAATATTTAAAGTTTGGGCTTTATGTTAATTTACCGGCATATCTATATACCTTTTTATTATATTTACTACTATTTCCGTTAAATGTGTATTTTATTCGTTTATTAGTTAGGCACTCATTTTCATATGAGAAAGCTATAGTTATTCCATTGTCCATTCTTATGGTAATTTCGTATTCAATATTTTTCCCTTATGTTTCTGCAGTATTAGCTCAAGACTTTAGATTAAAAGATTGTTTTAAAATTTCTAATTTGCTTTTATCAATAAAAAAAGCTCTTCCTGAACTTATAAAGAGTATTGGGATTTCTTTCTTTTTATTTGTACCATACGTAATTTTAGGTATAATCAATATGTTTTATTTAAATGAAAAACTCAAAATAACATTTATAGTATTTCCTATCTATATAATTATTTATAATCTTTATGCACAAACATACAAAATAGCTTTAAATAGGGCGAGGAGTTGAACATGGGTATATCTATAGGTGACATAATTAAAGCCGGATATGAAGGTTATAAAGCGGGAAAAACTACAAAATCAACACAAAAATACTTAAAAGAAAGAATTCCCGAGCTTCAGAAGCTCGGCTATGATAATACAACCATTCAAAAAATGGTATATTTTGAACTTGGATATAATGAAATTGCAGGAACTATGTATAAAGCAGTCCGTAGGTTGGGTCAAATTATTTGACCCAACGATTTAAATCAGCATAATAAAAGCCCATACCTGTCACGGTATGGGCTTTTATGGTGAAGACTGGTGTACGAGTTTCGAACTTTTCTTCTACAAAATGTTGCATAATTGATAAAGAAAATTATTTATCCTTATTCATATTCTAGGAAAACTATCTTGAAGAAAAATCTCCCTTAACTGGATCAAGGCATTCAATTAATGACTTTTCTTTTGGGATAACGAACCAAAATCTTGATCCCTTACCTTCTTCAGACTCAAAATGAATAGTGCCACCGTGTAACTCGATTAATCTCTTTGTTAGTGCTAAACCAAGACCAGTTCCTTCTTGATTTCTTGAATAGGAAGAATCTATTTGCTTAAATTTGGAGAAAACTTTACTGTAATTTTCTTTTGCTATACCAATTCCAGTATCTTCAACCGTTATTACAAGCTCATTATTATTTATATCAGAATATATAAATATTTTGCCATTTTCAGGAGTATATTTAACAGCATTACTTACGAGATTATAAATTATCTGTCTAAATTTTCCCATATCAGCATTTATATTGGTATCAGATAATCGAATTTCAAGATTTATATTTTTCAAAGTAACCATAGACTCAAAGGTTAATATAATCTCATAAATGACTTGTTTTGAACTAAAATTCCCGTAACTTAATTCCATCTTGCCAGCTTCAATTTTAGAAATATCAAGTATATCATTTACGAGATTTAAAAGATGCTTGCCACTTGTCGACACATTATTAAGATACTTAACTACTTTATCTGATAACTTTCCGTAAACCCCTGTAAGAATCATATCGGTGAAGCCTATTATTGCATTAAGAGGAGTTCTGAACTCATGAGACATATTTGCAATAAATTCACTTTTTATTTTATTTGCGGCCTCAGCTGCTTCTTTTGCATTTTTTAATTCTTTTTGAAGTTTTACAAAATCTGTTATGTCAGAAAAAATAGTTGCAAATTTGTCTTTTTCACCGAGATAAACAGCTGATATATGAAAATATTTATTCATCGGTTCAAAGTATGTCTCAAATGTTATAGGATTTCCTGTTGAAGCAACTTTTGAATATATTTCAATATAGGGTGGTTTATCAGTTTTATATATGTCAGAGGCTCTTTTACCGATTACATCTTCTTTCTTTAATCCAAGTATAGATTCGTATGCAGGATTTACATCTAAAATTTCATATTCGACAGCTTTTCCATCTTCATCATAAAGAATCTCGTGAATGCAAACTCCTTCACTCATAGCTGAGTATAATAAACTATATATTTTTTCGCTTTCTACCAACCTTTTCTTATTATCATAACTGTTTTCAATGTTTTTTAACCAGTTATTTACTTTTAATTTTTCTGACTCTCCACTAAGAAAATGATCAGTAGTCAGGTAATAATCATCATTATTAAGTTCTCTAGTTCCAATAAAAACTTTTGGATGATTTGACAGAGAATCGGATAACGCTTGAAGATCCAAACTCTTAATATCATATCTGCATAACACTATACATTTACTATCATTCAGAGCTTTATTAATTGTAGACTCATATTTCATAAAAAATTCTGAACCCAGTGGGGCATCAGCTATCCAAGATGCCTCCCCTGTAACTCTTAACGCCGGATATCCCTCACTCATAGCTATATCCATTTCGTTCTGCCAGAATTTTATCATTCTATCAATGTCAAAATAACCATCTTTTATGTATGTGGCATTATGACTTAATATTTTTAACTGACCCTTATTTATTAAATAATTTACATCCAAACCTTCTTTATTTAAGGCATTTAATAACGCTTCTTCAGAAAGCGAATATTCAATGCTGATTATTTTCTCATTTCGCTCTATACCACTTTTTATATAAGATACCAATATATCTTTATGGTCATCCTCATTATCATAAATATGTACTATATGATCTTTGATTTTAACTCTTTCAATTTCTTCCTGGATTTTCTTTTTTCTATCTTCTGCAATCATTAAAAACAACTTTCTTAAAAACAGATTTTTATTCTTATACTCTTTATCATGAAACCAAATAAAATAAAATTATTGCCACACTTTTTATTTTTCATAATATCTTATGGAAAGATATTATTCTTGCAAAAGCTTATACTGGACATATTTCGACAAAATAAAAACCCCGGGCTGTTAACCGTGGGCTTTTATGGTGGAGACGGAGAGATTCGAACTCTATTTTTTATTTTTCACTTGTTTTCATCAAATTAAATTAAAGTTAATTATTTTATTGATATATAAGACTTTTAACCTGCTTTATTCTCTTTTGAATTTCACTTATTTTCATTAAAAATCATAAAATTTAATTTTAGTTTAGGCACAATTTAGGCACAGTATTTTATTTGTTTTTGAATAAAATACTATAAAGTATCTAGCATATTCTAAAGATTTTTATATAATCATCAAAAACAAATTTCCTATATTGTTTTTGATTTGTAATTTCTTTAAGAATACCAAGTCTTACGAATTCTGATATAAGCTTATTCGCAGAAGGCCAAGATATTTTTAGCTCTTTAGCCACAATGTCAACATTTATATACACATGCGAGTATAAAAGTCTTAATAGCTCATAACCTTTTTTTGCTCTTCTTCCAAGAGTATAGATTTTTTCTTCATTTTCTTTTCTGAGAAGATCTATTTTTTCAAAGGTTTGAATGGTTTTTTCAGCTGTTTGACATACTCCCTGCAAGAAAAACCTTATCCACTGTTCAAGATCATTTTTCTCTCTTACAAGGGTTAAAGAGTCATAATAAAGCTTTTTATTTTCCTCAAAAAATTCTGATAAATAGAAGGCAGGTTTTCTTAAAATACCACTATCTATTAATTGCAAAATTACTAAAAGTCTTCCTATCCTTCCATTTCCATCTAAAAAAGGGTGGATTGTTTCAAATTGATAATGAGATATAGCAATTTTTATTAATTTAGGTAAATCTAAATTATCATTATGCCAAAATTTTTCAAGATCAGCTAATAGTTCAGAGACTTCTTCAGGAACAGGAGGTACAAAAAAAGCATTTGAAGGACTTGACCCACCAATCCAATTTTGTGAGGTTCTTATTTCACCAGGTATTTTTTTTTCACCACGAACACTTCTAAGTAAAGTTTTATGAGTCTCTTTTATAAGCCTAATACAAAGAGGAAGGTCTTTTAAGGAATCAACAGCAGAATTTATTGCAATAATATAATTCCTAACCTCCTGCCAGTCATCTTTTCGTTCTGGCAATATCTCTTCTTCAGGCATAACAGCTTCATCAATAAGTGTTTTCGTACCTTCAATCCGACTTGATACTGTTGCTTCTTTTGCAACAAGCATAAAAATATAGAAATCTATATCAGGTACAGATCTAGAAAATGCATTTAATTCTCCTAACAGTCTTCCAGCATTTTCTAGAAGCACACTTATTTTTTTATCAGCTATATCAAACTCTCTATTTATATAAGATGGGGAAAAGCTCTTATATTCATGCTTTTTTATATAATTCCCAGCTTTATATCGTTTCATTTTTCTTCCTTAATATTTAATGAAATATATTACATTAAAAGTTTAAGGCTAAACTTTTAATGAGTCAATTACCATTATTAGATATTCAACAGAAATAATATAACATTTATTTCTGCGTCCATGTGGCCACACTTTAAAATCAAATCAAGCATGGTTTCTAACATTTTCAAAAAAGCCCTGTAGATTGTATGTTAAAAGTCAAGAAACAAGAGCAAAAGTTTCTTGATATTTAAGAGCCCA
>MFRQ01000034.1:12470-17474 GCA_001784615.1 Candidatus Melainabacteria bacterium RIFOXYA2_FULL_32_9 | reverse complement strand
TTTTTGGAGGATGATTCAGAATGAAAGGTTATAATTTTCAAAAGATGCTAAAACAAGCTCAGCAAATGCAGAAGCAAATGGAAAGTACACAATCTGAGCTTGAAGATACAGAAGTAACAGGTGTTGCAGGTGGTGGAGTAATTACTGTTGTATTTAATGGCAAAAATGAACTTAAATCTATAAAAATTAAGCCTGAAGCAATTAATCCTGAAAACCCTGAAAGTGTTGATGAAGATACAGTTGAAATGCTTGAAGATCTAGTTACAAGCGCAATTAAAGATGCAAATACCAAAGTAAATTCTATGGTTCAAGAAAGAATGTCTTCTATTACCGGTGGACTAAACATGAACATTCCAGGATTATTCTAATGCAATATACAAAACCCTTAGCACGTTTAATTGAAGAATTCCAGAAACTTCCGGGCATCGGGCCAAAATCAGCTCAAAGAATGGCTTTTTACCTTTTAAAAATGCCTCTTGATGAGGTGAGACAATTCAGCAATGCTTTAATTGAAGCAAAAGAAAAAATTAAGTATTGCAGAACCTGTTTTAATATGTCTTCTCAGGACCCTTGCGAAATATGCTCAGACTCGAGAAGAGATATTCACACTATATGTGTAGTTGCTGAAACCAAAGACTTAGTTGCCCTTGAAAGAACTAAAGAATTCAAAGGTAAATATCATATTCTTCAAGGACTAATTTCTCCATTAGATGGTATTGGTCCAGATGATTTGAGAATTAGAGAGTTGCTTGAAAGACTTACCCAAACAGAATTAGTAGAAGTTATTCTTGCCTTAAATCCTTCTGTAGAAGGTGAAGCAACAAGTTTATATTTAGCTAAATTACTTAAACCTTTTGGCATAAAGGTTTCAAGAATTGCCTTTGGTTTGCCTGTTGGTAGCGATTTAGAATATGCTGATGAAATAACTCTGGCTAAAGCCCTTGAAGGCAGACGAGAAATGTAACCAAATAAAGAATAGAGGAGTTCTCTTTTGAGAACTCCTCTATTCTTTATTTGGTTTATTGATTAGAACATAGAAAGTGCGCCACCTTGTGTCTTCATCTGACTAATCATTTGATCCATCAGACTAAATTCATTTACTAATCTTTTTCTTACTGATTCAAGGCGCAATTCACCTCTTTTAATAGATTTATCGATATCCGTTATACTTGTTTCCATAGATTTCTTTTTAGTATTAAAGTACCCGTTTGTAGGATCAAGAGCACTCTCTACTTTTGATTCCAATGTCTGCATAATACCTGTTATACCAGCAGAACTATCGCCAACTAATAAGGCTTTTACATCAGATGGATTTTCAGAAAGCGCTTCCAGAAATTTATCAGTATCAAGGCTTAATGCGGTTGCTCCTACTTTTGCACTTGTACCGACAGAACCACTGGTTATACCTATCATTCCAAAACTATCATATTTTGTTAGCCCACTTACGGAACCTGTAGCAGTCTGCCTTAAATCATTTCTAAGTCTCACTAAGGAATAATCAGACTTTAAATTTCCTGATTTAGATGTAGTTGCATCGATTTCACTAACAATTTCATTAAACTTACTAAGAAAATTATTAACTGCTGTTACTAATTGACCTGTATCCTGCGAAACATTGATATTTATAGTTTTACCAACTTCTGTTTCATCAAGAAGATTCACCGTTAAACCAGAAATACCAGTAATATCACCTGTTAATGTATTAGAGTTAGCATATAAAGCAGTTTCTGATCCATTGAGATAAACTTTAGCGTTACTACCCAGTGTGTTAACCTGAGAAGCCATTGCATCACCATCAGACTTGATTAAACCCATTGCTGTTAAAAAGTTGCTTGTTGGAGGCTCTGTATCAGTTGGATCAACGTTAGAAGAATCCATCATATTAATTGCTACTTGACCTGGGTTTTTAGATGTTAATACGAGTTTATTCGTTTTAAGATCGTACCTGGCAACTACACCTGCATCCTCATCATTATTAATTTTATTAATCAGCCCATTAAATGTAGTTGTTTCATCAATAGTAAAAGTAGCTTTACCTATTTTAAAAGTACCTAAAATATCTTCAGCAACAAACTGATTTAGGTTTACATCATTATCTGCTATTGTACCTAAAGTATCAATAGCACTCAAAGCATTATCACTAGTAAATGCCTTTGATACATCGGGGACTAGATCCTGTGCTGAGGCAGTAGATAACTGAGTGATGTTCCAGAAATTACTAGTATCCCCACTGGATCCTAATACAACGGTTTTCGTACTGTCAAAAGATATTTGGAATTTACCATCAACAATATTTGCAGTTACACCAACACCAGGAGTATTATTGATTGTATCTTTGACATCATTAAGAGTGTCAGTTTCATCAATAGTAAATTCTTTTTTTACGCCATCAACAAATATACTAAATTTTCCAGTAGTGCCTTGATTGTCTCCTAGTTTAGTGATTAATTCATCCCCAGTAACTGTATCAGCTACTTTATTTGTATCAAGGGTTTGAGCTTTAGTAGCAGTGGCTAACTGCTCAATTTTAAGGGTAATATTCTGAATAGCGGAATTATTACTGGCAGTAGCCGTAGCAATAGCAGTATTGGAGCTAGCAGCTAATCTTTTAGAAAATAGATCAAATGAAGCGCCCAAATTAGTATCAGTTAGTTTTTCTATATTAGACCTTAGAGAACTAACTTTGCTCTCTAACGTATTTAATGTAGTTTTAGATGTTTGAATTGTATATTTTTTTTGATAAAGAGTATCGACAGGACGTCTTTCTATCGACATTAACTGTTCAATCCAATCAGATACTGGAAGTCCTGATCCAACTCCACTAAAACTAATTGACATTGCCACTACTCCTTGTATTTATATACATCATAAGTCCTTTTAAACTATTTCTAATCCTTTAAAGATAGTATTTGATCATCCTGTAAGTACTATAGTTTAGTATTCCATTTTTGGCAATATTTTAAACATTTTAGCTGTAAAGTTTACAATTTATTTAATTATTTGTATCAGTTAATAACTGTGGTAAAAAATTAGAAAAAAATTCCAGAAGCTAATTCGGAGAAATTTAAGGCAATAATTTAAAACCAATTTAAAAAGCAGGTTCACTAGGAACCTGCTTTTTATGTTAATCAAATAATTCTTATTTGTTAACCATTTCTTTGAATTTTTTACCTGCTGTGAAGGTAGGAACTGTTTTTGCAGGTATTTTAATTTCTTTACCTGTTTGTGGGTTTCTACCTGTTCTTTCAGCACGTTTGCGGGATTCGAATGTACCGAAGCCTACTAAAGTTACTTTTTTACCTTTAGAAACTGTTTTTTCAACAACATCTACAAATACTGATAAGATATCAGCAACTTCTTTTTGTGTAACTTTAGCTTTTTTAGCGACCTCTTGTACTAATTCTTCCTTATTCATCCATAAACTCCTTTCCTAAAAGAATAAATGCGGACATATATATTATATTTAATAAGTTAAAATACGCAAGAGTTTTTTTTATCAAATATTTTAAAAAATTTTTCCGAGCTATTCTAAAATCAGTGTTATACTTGTAATTCTCATACACATGGAAACAGCTGAAAATATCAATTCTGACTAGCTTTTTTTAAAAATTCGTTTAAAATTGTAGTTAGATAAAAAACTAACCTACCTAGGAAAATCATGAAAATTCATCAAAAAAAATTAATCCTGTTGCTTAGCCTGGTCTACTTACAGTGGAATAATCCTGTTAGTACAGTTTACTCACAGGACTTATTGCCTGCCCAGTTTAATCCAGGTGTATCATCGGGCATCTCCACTCAATTCGACTTAAAGATTAATAAAGAAAAATTCAATGATATTCCTGACAGTATAATCAACCCATGCCCTCAAGATGCATTAAAATTAGACAGTGCATTCTATCCGAATTTAGATTCAAGCTATGGGGATTTATCAGGTCTTGATATTCTTACATTTGACAGATTAAAAGAAAAATTTGTTAAAGCTAAGAAAGAAAAAAACAAAAATGGTATAAAAATAGAGGATATACCTCAAGTATATGAAATTGCGTTGTCTACGCTGCGTGAAGAGAGTAAAGACTATATAAAAACAGTGAATATTGGAGAGCACGGACATCCTGAAAATTTCGTAAATGTTGCATCAAAAAATAAATCAGATCAGCATAATCCTGATTCTCAAGTAATTATAGATAAAATCAAAAACTTAATCAGCAAAGGCAAAACTGATGAAGCAATAAAACTACTTGATCAAGAAGCATTTAAACCTCAAAAAGATGCCTGGTATATGGCTGAACTTGCGGGCTTGTATGAGCAAATTAATAAATACAACCGAGCGACTAACCTTTATGAAAAAGCATTAACCCTTAAACCAGATAGAATTGAACTTTTATATAGTTATGCTTATTGTCTATATAAAGATAAGAAGCTCGCTAAAGCAGAGAAGCAGATGAAGAAGGTATTAAAAATTGATCCCAAATTCACACTTGCTCATTATAACCTTGGTAACATTTACTTTAAGAATGGCAAATATTATGATGCGCTGAAATCTTTTAATGAAGCAATCAAACTGAATCCCTTATCAGCTGATGCATACTACAATACAGGCTTGATTCTTGAATTAATAGGTAAAAAAGATCTTGCTGTAAAATATTATGATAGATGCCTTACGCTAAAATCTGATGATGCTCAAGCACAAGAAGCCTTAAAAAGATTACAAAAAAAGAAATAAAATGATATCCGGCTATAAGCATTTCAGCATTGGTCAAATATTAACTAAGTAAACAAGAAAAAGTTTTTACACATTTATAAAATAGTAGAAAGGTCATCCCGGGCTTGACCCGGGATCTAACCACATTTCAACTCTAAGCTATAACTGTATAGATGCCGGAACAAGTCCGGCATGACATCAGTAAGTATTTTTTCTTTTCTCCTTAAAATAATTGAGAGTCATTGCGAACCTTGTAGCAAGGATATTTTCTAAAATCGTTGTTGTGAAGCAATCTCTAAGCA
>MFRQ01000034.1:0-12413 GCA_001784615.1 Candidatus Melainabacteria bacterium RIFOXYA2_FULL_32_9 | reverse complement strand
CTCTTGATGACCGTCAATCATTATTTACACATTACCAGTAATTCACAATGACCTTGAAGATTGGTTATTCAATAATCTTGCCTTGAAATAGGTCAAGAACCATTTTTGCCTGATCAGAAAGATTTATGGGGGCAACTTCTTCAATTTTATTAATCTGTTCTGCTAATTCTTCGTCAATTGGTTCCATAGGTCCTTCTGATAGTATGATTTTAGAAGTTTTAGTCTTTGGAATCTCTTCAAATTCTTGTGTGATTTGCTCAAAATTTTCTCTTTTAACTGCTTTATCTTGTAGAGATTTCTCGTCTAATTCAGTTTTTTTTTCTGCACTAGCAATAATTTTCTCATCACCAGGTAAAACTGTCCTTGAAATAATTTTTGGTATAGTGCCAAAAAGCTTTTGTGCAGCTTTTTCTAGAGGTGGCTGTTTAGTTTTATCCTGTGATTGCTTTGCAAAAGTTTCATTTGTAAAAGTTAGCACAATTTTATCTGAATTAATTTCTACAGGCTTAGCGAGATTCGTAAAAAACATTCTTGATGGAATACTTTCTATATTATCAAGTAATGCTTTCCAGTCCTGAACCAGATTTCCTGCCTGACTGGTGATATTAGATACAGAATCAGCTGCTGCTTTTATAGTATCTTTCTCATCATTATTATCAACTTTAATCGCATTAGCAATCGGACTCAATGATTGCTCTTCTGCTTTAATGCTATCAACTTGAATAATCTCTTCTTGCTTATTTTCTACAGGCAATTCCTGTTTTTGTGGGGTTTCTCTAAGCGGTATAGTTACAACAGTTTCTACAGTAACTGGTTTACTCTGAATAATAGGCTCAGGCTTTCTTAGATTTTCAAAAGCAGATTCAGTCTTAACAGATTTTGCTTCTACAAAATTTCCACCGGCAATAGCTTCTTCAAGCCTAATAATCCTGGCTTCCATATCTTTAATTACTTGAATATCCTGTCTATTAGCAATACTTATTAAAGCAACTTCAAGCCATAAATGTTGCTGCGATGTTACTCTTAAAGTTTTTTCGTAATTAGAGAACTTTTCAATAATTTGGGTTATCTCTATAACCTCAAACTTTTCTGACTGTTTCTTTATTTCACTATAAAATTGCTCAGATACATCTATTAAAGATGCTATTTCATCTAATTTATTAGTAGTTTTTACTAATAATAAATTTCTAAAATAGTTCATTAATTCTCTAATTACCTGAACAGGCTCACTGCCAAGCTGTATAATATCGTCTAAAATCTCTATCAGTTTATTTGTATTCCTGTCAGCTATAGCATCAGCAAGGCCAAACAATGTATCTTCCTGCAAACATCCAAGCAGAGTTAATATATCTTTTTCTGTAACTTCTTTTTGCACAGAAGCAAGTATACTTACCTGATCCAGTAAACTAATAGCATCTCTTAATCCACCGGCAGAACGCCTTGCAATTAATGATAATGCTTTATCATTAATATTTAGCTTTTCAAGTTCGATTATATCTTTAAGTTTGTTGACAATTAAATCCTGTTTAATTCTTCTAAAATCAAATCTTTGACATCTACTAATAATAGTATTTAAAACTTTATGAGCTTCAGTAGTTGCAAGTATAAATACCAGGTTTGGCGGTGGTTCTTCAAGTGTTTTTAAAAGTGTATTGAATGCTTCTGTAGTCAACATGTGAACTTCGTCTATGATATAGATTTTATATTTGCCTGCTACAGGTACAAACTGAACTTTTTCTAGAAGATTTCTTGCATCTTCAACTTTTCTATTACTAGCAGCGTCAATTTCAATGACATCAATAGCATTACTGCCAACAATATCTAAGCAACTTGGACACTCACCACAGGGTTCTAGAGTAGGTCCTTTCTGACAGTTTAAGGACTTTGCAAATATTCTTGCTGTAGAAGTCTTTCCGGTTCCTCTTGGACCTGTAAGAAGATACGCATGTGCAACTTTATTTAGCTCAATAGCATTGGATAAAGTATTAACTATAGACTCCTGTCCAACTATATCTTTAAATTTTTGCGGTCTATATTTTCTATATAAAGGAATATACGAACTAGACAACCTTCAAAAACCTCTTTTGTTGAATATTGATAATGATTACCTTACTTGCATTATAAAATTTAATATGAATTCATTTCCACTAATATAAGATATAATAAAATAACTCTATCACAATTAAAAAAGATTTATATATAAGTTTAGTTATGAGTCTAAATAATTTAATAAAACCTCAAAAATTGAATCCTGGAGATACAATTGGAATTATATCTCCAGCTGGTGCTGTAAAAGAAACTAAACTCTGGCAACCAACGATAGAATATTTTGAGAAAAGAGGTTATGCAGTAAAAATTGCACCTCATGCATTAAATCAAGAGGCATATCTTGCAGGAAGTGATGAAAGCAGACTTTTCGACTTAATCAGCTTTTTTGAAGATCCTGAAATAAAAGCCATTATATGCTCTCGAGGAGGCTATGGTACATTCAGGCTTTTGCAAGATATTAATTATGAAATAATAAGAAATAATCCAAAAATATTTGTCGGATATAGTGATATTACAGCATTATTATGGTCATTTTTGGAAAAAACCGGCCTAATCACTTTCCATGGACCATTAGCACTTTCTGATTTTGGAACCAGCAAGATAAATAATTATACAGAAACAAGCTTTTTTGAAGTTTTAGAGGGAAAAGCTGAAATTCCCCATATTTATTCCAATCCTATTAACTATGAATGTATAAATCCAGGAGATGCAGATGGGGAGCTTCTTGCAGGAAACCTGGCTATCATTACAGGGTTATTAGGAACACCTTATTTTCCGGATATGACCGAAAAAATCCTATTGCTGGAAGATATAGGAGAACCTCTTTATAAAATTGACAGAATGCTCATGCAGTTAAAGCTGGCAGGAGTATTTGATAAAATTTCAGGACTACTATTTGGTGAATTCACAAATATAGTTCAATCAGATAGTACTGAAGCAAATAAATTGAGTCCTATTGATGTTATTAAAACCATAACCAACGATATAGATATTCCTATAGGCTATGGTTTCTCTGCAAGCCACGGTGAATATAAGGCAACTTTACCTCTTGGTGTTAAATATTATTTTAATTCTCAAAAATTTAATTTAGTAATTAATGAAAAGTATATATCATAGCTAAAACAGAACCCTTGAAGAGTTCTGTTTTCTTTAAATTATTTAATTTTTATTCATTGTTTTTATTATTAATCATCGTCTGTCATATACTCTATATATTCTTCGATTGCAGCAAGATTAATCTTCCAATTTTTATTTGATTTATATTTTGAATTAGTAGCTCTCATTTCAGAAGAAGATAACTTTTGTCTATTTTTTTCTGCTGCTTTCATTATTTTCACTCCATGTTAAATAACTATACAAAAGTTTGAAAAAAAGTACTTGAAAAAATTCCATTTTTTAGGCATTCTAGATACTGTAATAAGTTTCTCTCTTTAACCTCCTTTATTTCAACCTACTCACCAATTTAAAACATAGTTATAGCTTTGTTTAGTTTATCATAAAGGTTAGTTATTTGCAAGAGAAATTTAACTATTATCAGACAATAATTTGACATTAAATGTTTAATATAACTCTAAAAGACTGGCTTAAGAAAAAGCCAGTCTTTTAATTAAGGTGCTTGCCTAGAGTAATAGATTGCAAATATTTGCAATTTTTCGGTATTTATAAAATTTAAAAATCACCTAAACTGTCATTACGAGGAGCGAAGCGACGCGGTAATCTTTCCGATGTTCGACAGATAGATTGCCACGGTGCCAGAGGCACAAACACATCATCAATAATTCTTGTATATCAAAGAAAGATTGATGATAATGTGACTGTGGCATAGCCACCTCGCAATGACATACTTTATTATTAGTACATTCTAACATTTTCTAGGCAAGCATCTTAATTCATTTATCTTTATATCGATAGTAGAGAAACAGCTCAGTCAAAACAAAACTTGTATTTATTAGATAAAATATTATAACTAAATCAAGATTAAAGAAAATTTTATGCAAAATTCCAAAAATATATCCTGACAATAAAAGAAAAAGGAAAGCTTTACTGTGCCCTTTTACGTTCTTTGTTTTATAAGTTTTAATTACAGCAAAAGGCCAACTAGCACCAAAACAAATAAGCATTCCAGCTTCAAATAAACTCATTTTCTTCCTTAACTAAAATCTTACCTAAATGTGTACTCTATTACTAATTTAATTATATTCTTTATTAATAAATAATCTCAAATAATTAAGAGTATACTGACTTGCCCTGTATTTTATTTCTGTTCTGGGCAAATTACTTGGAATTCTTATTTCATGGACTTCCAGCTTATGCCTGTTACATATACCTATATAAACAAGGCCAACCGGCTTGTTCTCAGATCCGCCTGTAGGCCCAGCAATTCCTGTAATCCCTACTCCTATATCACAATCTGATAATGATCTTACACCTTCAGCCATTGATATAGCTGTTTTATCACTAACTGCACCATAATTTTCAATGATTTTATCACTGATTCCTAATGTTTTTATCTTAGATTCATTAGAATATGTAACAAAATTAAGCTTTATATAACGAGAACTACCCGAAATATCAGTTAATCTTGAACTAACAAGCCCACCTGTACATGATTCTGCAACTGCTACAGTTAAATCTTTCTCTAAAAGTAATTCTCCAACAATTTGCTCTAATGTTTCGTCACCATAACCATAAAAATACTCTTTTGTCCTCGATAAAACCTCTTTCTCAGCTTCATCTATAAGAGCATTTGCCTCTTCATAATTTTTTGCCTTTGCAACTATCCTTAACCTTGTCTCGCCCTTACCTACAAGAGGAGCAATGGTAGGATTTGATTTTTCCATTAAATCTTTGACTTTATTCGCTAATGCAGCTTCCGGCACTCCAAAATATTTTAAATTCCTAATAACCAATACTTCTTGTGAATACTGTTTTAAATAATTATCAGCAGTCTGCTCCCACATTGCATATAATTCTTCAGGAACACCAGGAAATATAAGAATTATTTTTTTAGATTTATTTACACCGTATTCAGGGATTTCCCAAATAATACCAGGAGCTGTACCAACGGGATTTGATATTACTTTAGCTTCTTCAGGTCTATATGCTTGCTTAATATTTGATTCGGTCATTTCTCTATCTAAAGCTATAAAAAACTTCTCTATGCTCTTAAGAGACTCCTGATCAAGCACTAACTTTTCATTAAAAAAATCAGCAACTGCTTGCATTGTAATATCATCATCTGTTGGACCAAGCCCACCTGTGATTATTATAATATCTGATCTTTCTAATGCTATTCCAAGAGTATTTTTAATTCTATCAGCATTGTCTCCGACCGTGGTTTGGTAATAGCAATCTATACCAAGGTTTGTTAGTCTCTCAGAAACATAAGAGGCATTTGTATTAACAATTTCGCCTAATAGTAACTCAGTTCCAACAGACAAAATTTCGGCTATCAAAACAATTCCTTTATATATATCTCAACTAATTTACAGGAATATCAACCGGATCAAGCAAAGTAACCTCGAAAAGATCACCCGGATCAATTTTTACAATATCACCTTTTTTAATCATAGCCATTACCGACTTTGTGAAAAATACTGTACTACCTACTGCAAATCCACCTGCTGCGGCTACAGGAGTAATTAGCACAACAGGTATTGCGCCCACAACTGCGACACCGGCTTTAGCCCAGGGATTAGGTGATTTACTGGAATCATTAATTTTATCATAAAGTGATAGTCCTGTATTAAGCCCAAACATAGATGCTTTAGCTGCTATGCCTACACCCTGATCAAGATTTTCATTAACTGCTTTTAAATATCCGCCGCCAGCAGAAACAGACCCATCTTCTGTAACTTTATACTCTTTAATACTAGAAATTCTTGCTACTACTGGGATTTGTCTACCAACAGGAGTTGTCACATGATCAAAAACCATGAACATTTCTGCGCCTCTACTTAAGCGTGTATTATTGACTATTCTTCCAATTCTTCCTCTAATACTTGTTCCAGAAGGAAGCACAATATTGTTACTTACTCTTATATCTTCAGTAATAGTCGAAATAAATGGAGTTCCCCTTTTTGAGTTAAAAGTATTAATAGGTGTTTCCATTCTTACCCTTAAATGAGTTCCAGCGGGTATTCTCTGAGATTGAATATCTGCCTGAATTGCATTTGATGGCATGTAACCAGAATAACTATTATTTAATTGAACATTTTTAGGTGATTGTACATAGTTATAATTCTGAGCAAAAGCAAAATTGTAACTAAGCATTAGTGCAGACATAGCTAATGCAGAAATTTTGTTAATCTTTCTCATATTATTTATTCCTCCCACAGACTTATAATATCTACTATTCTAAGCATATTTTCATTTTTTAGCAAAACATTAAGAAATGTTAACACGCTTATCTTGAATTTAGCATTTTTTTGAATGATATATTTTTTATATATATAAGAGAAATAAAACTTCAGTAAACAGTGCGATTATGTTATTGCGTGAGTGTAAAAATCGAATATAGGGGGTACTAAACATGGGGTTAGTCGCCAGTCAAGCACGTCTATTAATGCTAACAGCCTACAAAAGTGA
This sequence comes from Candidatus Melainabacteria bacterium RIFOXYA2_FULL_32_9, assembly GCA_001784615.1. Lineage (NCBI taxonomy): Bacteria > Bacillati > Candidatus Melainabacteria > Candidatus Melainabacteria bacterium RIFOXYA2_FULL_32_9. Next base: position 5,777 of record MFRQ01000034.1, on the reverse strand, counting down.
CTTAGAATTCAAAATGGAACAAATAAGTCAAAAAAGGTTATTATTAGCAGCTACAGCTATTAACGTAATGTATAACCAGGATGCACAAGCTGTACTACAAAATTTAGATAAACAATTAGAACTACAAATGAAGATTTACGAGACTCAACATAAAGCAGTCAGTACAGAGTTCGACTCAGTTTCAAAAATTATTGATAAGAATATCGAGAAATCCTTTAAATACGTGGCATAAGTTTAATATTATTAACTATGCTCCCAATAATTCGATATAATTAATAAATAACCGGTGTACAACTCACAGTACACCGGTTTTTTGAGATAACTTTTACTATATATTTGCTAATTCATCATATCAAGAATTGTATCCATCATTTCTTTCTTAGTATTAATAACATTAGCATTAGCAGAAACTGTAAGCTCGCTTATTGCAGATTGTAATGCAAGATTAATAACATCTCCTTCTCCAGAATTAAATTTTTCAAGCTCATTTAACAATTTTGCCTGAGCACTTATAATTGCTTTATCCTCAACATCAAAATTGTTTAATGGTCTATTAACATCAAAATTAGACCTGACTCGCTGAGAGACATAGTCTATTTTAGTTATATTGCCAATTTCTGGTATCATAAATGCTCTTTCGAATTGTAACCAACTTCCTATATTCCCCCTAGATAAGATTAGTAAACTCTAAAAGGAAGTTATATAACAAAATTTAATCTTTATAAAAAATAAATTTATTACAATATAATTTTCTTTTAATATTAAGTTATGAAAGAAAGCTATTTTACAAAAGAAAATATAGAAAAAAGAGCAGAACTGTTCCTTAACCAGCTAAGAAATGACAAAAAACAGAAGGATATCCAGTTTATTCCTGAATATTCTGCTCTTATTGTTATAGATATGCAACGATATTTTATTGATTCAAACTCCCATGCCTATATTCCAAGCTCTATTGCAATTATTGATAAAATTCAAGACTTAATAAAAGCGTATAATCACGCACATTTGCCTGTTATTTTTACACGTCACCTTAATACTGACAAAAATGCAGGCCTTATGTCTGAATGGTGGAAAGAAATAGTAACCGAAGACAATGAATTAAGCGTAATTATTCCCGAACTGGAATGTTCAAATGCTATAACTATTAATAAATCTCAATACGATGCTTTTCATGACACACATCTGGAGAAAATTTTAAAGGAGTTGAATATTAAACAAGTCGTAATAACAGGAGTAATGACTCACCTTTGTTGTGATACCACAGCAAGATCAGCATTTGTAAGAGGATTTAAGCCTTTTTTTCCAATAGATGCAACTGCAACTTATAATGAAGAGTTTCATAAAGCAACATTTACAAATTTATCTCATGGGTTTACTATCCCTGTTATTACTAGAGAACTTTTGGAGATAATAATTGAAAATAAATGATGTAGTAATTATAGGAGCTGGATCAGCAGGAATAGCGGCTGCTATTCAATTAAAACGTTATAACATTAATCCAATTATTCTTGAAAAAGACAATATTGGTGGACTCCTAAAAAATGCCAATTTAGTAGAAAATTATTTAGGTTTTCCTAATGGTATTTCAGGTGTTGAGCTTATAAAACTCTTTAAAAAGCAGTTGGAAAACAATAATATACAAGTCCAGTTCGAGAAAGTACTCGATATTAATTATGAAAAAGAATATTTTATTATTAAAACTAATAAAAGAGAAATATTCTCAAAAATTCTTATCGTTGCCAGTGGTACACTTCCAAAAGAATTAGTGATTCCTGATATATCTGAAGAGTTAAGTAATAAAATTCTCTATGATGTTCACAAAATTACTAAAGAAAAAAATAAAAAAATTGTAATTGTCGGTTCAGGTGACGGAGCATTTGATTATGCGCTTAATCTCTCTAGAGATAACGAAATATTAATTTTAAACAGAGAAAATAAAATAAAATGCCTCCCTTTATTGTGGGATAGGTGTGTTAATACAGAAAATATTTCGTATCTAGAAAATACAATTATAAAAAACATTGAAAAATCTGGTAATGGTCTGGAATTAACCTTATATAACTCAAATATGCAAAGTAATAAGAAAATATATACAGACTTTTTACTTGTATCTATAGGTAGAAAACCAAACCTTGATTTCCTAAATGAGAAATTTAATGAGAAAATTAAAGAATTAAAAAATAAAGATTTACTTTTTATGATAGGTGATGTTAAAAATAATATTTATAGACAAACAGCTATTTGCACAGGAGATGGAATAAAGTCCGCTATGCAGATTTACCAAAAGTTAGTTGAGGCACAATAAATGAAGATCCTTGCTAAATCAGGAAGAAAAGATATAGCTACAGTATATATAGCAGAAATAGAAAACGGAAAAAGAATTGAATTTGTAGAATCAATCCAACCACCAATTCCAAGAGACAAAAAGTGGGTTTTAATTGTATCCAGTTTATATGGATGTCCGGTAAATTGCCGTTTTTGTGATGCAGGTGGAGGTTATCAAGGTAAACTTTCTAAAGAAGATTTGCTGATACAAATAGACTATCTGGTAAAACAGTACTTTCCTGATAACAATATCAATATTGATAAATTTAAAATCCAGTTTGCCAGAATGGGAGAACCGGCTTTTAACCAGAATGTACTTGAAGTCCTTAAGGAACTTCCTGCAATTTATAATGCACCTGGACTTATTCCATCAATTTCCACAATTGCACCTGTGGGAACTGAAAAATTCTTTGATGAATTATTAGAAATAAAAGAAAAATATTATGGCAGAAAATTTCAAATGCAATTTTCAATACACACAACTGATGTGAACTTTAGAGACTGGCTTATACCTGTAAAAAAATGGGATTTCGGTAAAATTGCTGAATACGGCAATAAATTTTACAAAGCAGGTGATAGAAAAATCACTCTTAACTTCGCATTAGCCAACAATATGCCTGTTAATCCTCAAATGTTACTGAATTACTTTGACCCTGATAAGTTTTTAATCAAAATAACACCAATAAATCCAACGTTTAAAGCAATTAAAAATAATATAAATTCATACATATTGCCTGAAAAATCAGAGTATGAATTACTTAATGAACTAAAAGCAGCAGGGTATGATGTAATACTTAGTATAGGTGAATTAGAAGAAAACAAAATCGGCAGCAACTGTGGACAATATTTAACAACTTATCAAAATAACAAAGAATCTATCCAGGATAGCTATACATATCAGCTGGAAAAAGTTTAGGGCATACATTGTTACATAATTAAACTATTATTAAAGTTTTTTGAGGTGTATAATACTTGCTTATAAAAGTTGATTGTGATAACAATTAATTATACGATGGCATTAAGGAGAGTGTATAAACATGGTAAAAATTAGGTTAAAACGTTTAGGCTATAAGAAAAATCCGATATATAGAATAATTGTTATCGATAGCCGTGAAAAAAGAGAAGGTAGAGCTATAGCAGAACTCGGCCATTACAATCCTAAACGTAAGGAATTAAAGCTTGATAAAGCTGCAGCTACTGAATGGGTAAAAAAAGGTGCTCAACCAACTGATACCGTTAAATATTTAATAGATAATTCTGATGAAGACGGTAATTTAGTTAGAAAAGTAGAAACAGAACAAAAATTAAGCAAAAAAGCAAAAGCTAAACAAGAAGCTTTAGCTGCACAAGCTACTGCATAAAAAAACATCTATAGCTTAATTTAGTTAGACTTATAATTATAAACAGGCCCTTATCTAAAGGCCTGTTTATAATTTATTAATTCAAGTTGATCTCAGTAAGCAAGAAATTATAAAAATTATCCCGAATTTATTTCGGGATTTATCCTGTATGCAAATAAAAGCTATAAGCGTTAACTGTATAGATGCCGGAACACGTCCGGCATGACATCAGTAAGTATTTTTTCTTTCCTCCTTACGAGCCAGAAATGTAAATGCCAGATAATAATCCGCCTTTGCGAAGTAATCTCAAAGCAAAAGTTTATGCAGCTATCTACTTGAGTAATTTATAGCTAAATTTAACCTTATTCAAGGCTAATTGCATCTTTCTCTGTCTCCATAATCAAAGCCAAATTGCTTCTTGCCTCTTTATGCCTTGGATTAATTGACAGGACTTTACAGTATTCTTCTTTTGCTTCTACATATTGTCCCATTGCTTCATAAGCAATAGCTAAACAATAATGGGCTTCCTCTATATTTTGGTTGATATCTACAGCAATCTGCAACTCTCTAATAGCTTTGACATATACTCCTAACTTAACATAGGCAAGCCCAATTAAATATCTTACTTCAAAACCTGAACAGCCATGCTGAACAGCTTGAATATAATAGTCTAAAGCTGTCTCATTAGCTTCAATTTCTTCATATAATTTACCGAATTGCAAATAAATACTTCCATCTATTGGAGAAAGTTCTAATGCCTCCTTATAATTAGAAATTGCTGCATCATAATTCTTAACAGCCTGGTTAGTTCTACCTAAATTCAAATATGTTTTTGAATTTTTTTCATTATGCTGTAAAGCTAATAAAAACTTGTCCAGTGCATCTTTATATTGTCTGTTTTCTAATAATTTAACTCCCCAAGAACAAATTAAATCACTAAGATTTAATTTATACCTTATAGAATCAGTCTCTGAGATTGATTCTATAATTAGGTTTCTATATACATTTACAGCTTCTTGATACATTCCTTTATTTTCATATGCTTGTACAAGCGTAATTTTAGGATAATCAAGCCCTGGCTCTTTTAGTAATAATGACGCACATTCCTGAATAGCATCATCATAATTACCATTTATTATTAAGATCTGCGCTAACCTATTTCTCTTATATGCATCATCCTGATTAAATTCAACAATGTTTTTATATAAAATTATTGCCTCTTTAAGCTTTTTCTGAATTACATATACTTCTGCCAGCTCTGTCATTATTTCAAGATTAATTCTATCTTTCTTTAAGATATTTAAATACAAATCTACAAGCTCATCATATCTTTCTGTCTTGTTTAATAAAGCTACTAATCTTTTCTGCGCATCTTCATTGCTTTCATCAAGTGCTAAAATTTTCTTATACTCAGCTATTGCATTGAAATGATTCTTTTTTATCACATATAACTCAGCTAAATTTTGTCTAATTTCAACATTATCCTCTTGTAAATCAATAATCTTTTGATATTCATATATAGCAGCATCTAAATCACCTAAATTCTGGTAAATTAATGCAATTCTGTATATTACTTCAAGATTTTCAGGCGTGTTTTCAAGAACTTGTTTATATTCAGCCAAAGCAGTTTTATAATCTTTCGCCAATAAATAGCAATAAGCAAGAGCCTCTCTAACCTCAACATAATCTGGATTTTCTTTTAGTATATATTTAAACTGCTCTTGCGCCTTTATTAGCTTTTGTTTCTCAAAATAAAGCTTTCCTAGCAAAAATCTTGCATCTATATCTTTAGGACATGCTTGAATATACTCATTATAAAGCTTAATTGCACCTTCTATATTACCAGAATGATATAAACAAGCACCGTTAAGCTGTAATTGCTTAGAATTACCAGCTTTTTTTATTTTTTTCCTTTTGTTCCTAATTAAATATGGAAATAAGAATGATCTATAAAAAGATAGAACTAACATTCCAATAATAATTAACATAACGATAAAAATCAGAACTGACATAAATAATTATCTTTCCAAGAAATACACCAGCTAATTTATAATATATTTATTTGGTAGAGGTATAAAAATAAGTGATATAGGACATATTCAGAAATCAAAT